>QNZW01000170.1 GCA_003978375.1 Sulfurovum sp. | reverse complement strand
ATTTTGTGACTATACGTGAGATAAAATCAGGCAAACATATTAAAAAAATACGTTTACCATTTAAACCAAGATCAGCAGATGCCTACAATGAAAAATATAATTTGATATTATTAAATTCAAGAAACAGACCTGCAGCCGTATTAATAGATGCTACTGCACTAAAAATTGTAGGAAAAGCAGGATTTAATATTACTTGTAATTTGATGAATAAAAGTAGCATAGATAGAATTTATGCACCTTATGATAATTTTGATCGAAATTTAACATGTTTAGCAACCGATTATGGTGGTGATCAAATTTCTGGACATCCAATCTGGTTGGATGCAACACATTTTGTGATTATTGATAGAAGTAATAGACTATTGCATATTTATGCCATTGAGAAAGATGAAACACAAGAATTATATCCAACATGGAAAACAAAATTGGTACAAACGATACGTACAGATTCATCTTTACATCAACTCATTCCTGAAGATAAAGACAATCCTAATAATACTGTATTTTATGGCATGACAGAGGGAAATCAAGCACAAAAAATTATTCCACGTATTTACAAATTTAAGTTTGATGGGTTTAAACTTATTGAAACTGCATCACCTAAAATGATTGTAGTGGATGACCTGAGTGAACCAAAAACAAAAATTATAGGAACAATGGGACATAATCTTTATATTACACCAGATAAAAAGTACCTCTATGCACCTTTAGGAGGCACAAGAACACAAACCCAATGGGAATCTAATATAGGAAAGGGTGCTATTTTCGTGGTAGATACAACAACAATGGAAATAGTAAAACAGATCTCAGCAGGAAATGGTTCTGGACATGTTGCTTTCTCAAAACAAAAAAAGATGGCTGTAGTGACCAATCATAAAGATAATTTTGTAACGGTAATTGATTATAACAAACATCAATTTATTAAAAATGTACCTTTAAATTTTACAGCAGAAAATATCTTTAATTTAACGCAATCACATATGCAACACATAAGTGAAGATGGGAAATATTATTATAATTTTTGGACAGATGGTGGGGTATTTTTTAGGATTAATCTTGAAAGTTTAGAAGTGGATAGCTCAGTATATACAGGTGGTACCCCTATTCAAGGTAATTTTTATAAAAAAATAGCCATGAATGAAGATATACCTGAACCTGCTATTAAAGATGGCTATGATGAGTTTTTCTCATCTATAAATTTATTTTAAAAGGGAAATACAATATTTTTTTCAAAACATAATTCATAATTCATTATCCTTTTAGAGGTGCCTTTATTTAATGGCAAAAAGGATAAAATAATATTATGAATATGAAATCTCAATTTGAAAAATTATTTAACAATGACATGCCAACAGAAGAAGCAAGGGCTTTTCTGATGGCATTGGCACAAAAAGGTGAAACACCTGAAGAAATTGCTGTAGCAGCTTCTCTTATGCGTGAGCACTCCATCAAACTTCCTATCCCAAAAGTGTTACAAGAAAAAGCCATTGATGTGGTAGGCACAGGTGGTGACAAAATAGGAAGTTTCAATATCTCAACCACGGTATCATTACTTTTGGCTTCACTAGATTGTGTGGTTGCAAAACATGGAAGTAGAAGCATTACAAGTCAATCAGGATCAGCAGATGTACTAGAAAGCTTAGGTATAAACCTCAATCTCACGCCAGAACAACAAGTCAAAATGCTAGAAGAGACAGGATTTTGTTTTATTTTTGCAATGAATCATCATCCTGTTATGAAACACATTATGCCTATACGAAAATCAATTGAACATCGTACTATTTTTAATATTTTAGGACCACTTACAAATCCAGCAGGAGCCAAAAAATACCTCTTAGGTGTCTTTTCTCCTGAATATATAGGTCGTATGGCAAAAGCCCTTTTGGAATTAGATGCAAAAAAGGCTTTTGTGGTGAGCAGTGATGATGGCATGGATGAAATCTCTTTGGCAACAACAACACAATTTGCCTATATAGAAGATGGGGTTATCTCTGAGGGTATTATTGACCCTGAGGCACATGGCTTTAAACTTGCACCTCAAAAAGCCATACTTGGAGGAAATGCCAAAGAGAATGCAACCATTACAAGAGAGATATTTACTGGAGAATCTACACAAGCACAACGTGATATTGTGTTACTTAATGCAGGGTATGCACTCTTTGTCGATGGAAAAGCCAGAGACATGAAAGAAGCTTTTGAGAGAGTATCTGAGGGTATTGATAGTGGAAAAGCTACAAAACATTTAAATTTTATGGCAAACGTTAGTCAGAAATTGGTGTAATGACAAAAGAGATACAAGCTCCATTAAATGCACTACATACTGTAGTTGATTATCTTTATCAAACGTTATCTGCACATAGCATTGTATTTCTTCGTGGTGACCTTGCTTCTGGCAAAACCACACTTACTCAAGCTATTGCAAAAGCCCAGGGCATTACAGCAGAAGTCACTTCTCCTACTTTTTCTATTCAGCAATGTTATGTAGATACACAAGGTAATACTCTTTATCACTATGACCTTTATAGACTAGAGCATGAAACCTTTATGCAAATGGGGCTCTTTGAAGAGTTTGAAAAAAAAGGATGGCACATGGTAGAGTGGGGAAGCGATACTCTTAAATCTTTTTTAGAAGGTGTAGGATATAATGTCGCGATAATAGAAATAGAAGTATTGAAGAATAGTAGATTATATAGGATAATAACATAATGCATACACTAGAGGCCAAAAATCTTGCCAAGACGATTAAGAAAACCAACATTGTACATGATATCTCTTTAGAGGTAAAAAGCAAGGAAATTATAGGACTATTAGGTCCAAATGGTGCAGGAAAAACCACTTCATTTTATATGGTATGTGGGCTCACGGATGCCACAGAGGGAGAAGTCTTTTTAGATGGTGAAGATATTACAAATCTGCCATTAAGTGCTCGTGCAAAGCTTGGCATAGGATACTTGCCTCAAGAGTCTAGCATTTTTAAAGATTTGACTGTGGAAGAAAATTTACGTATCGCAGCTGAAGCACTTCAGATTTCTGAAGATGTGGCACAACCACGTATTGAAAAATTACTTGAAATTTTTAACATCGAACCTATTCGTGCAAGATTAGGTATTCGTCTAAGTGGAGGAGAGCGTCGTAGGGTAGAAATTGCTCGTGCATTGGTAGGTGAACCCAAGTTTCTTTTGCTTGATGAGCCTTTTGCAGGGGTTGACCCCATTGCGGTGATTGATATTCAAAATATTATTAAACAACTCGTAGATTTGGATATGGGTATACTTATTACCGATCACAATGTGCGTGAAACCTTAGATATCTGTGATAGAGCCTATGTGATGCGTTCAGGAGAGATGCTTGCTTCTGGCACAAGCCAAGAGATAAAAGACGATAAAAATGTACGTAAATATTATTTGGGTGAACATTTTACATTTTAGAGCTTCCTTAATCCAAGCAATGCAATGAAAGTGGCTTCATCTTAAATTTTTTGTAACATACTATGCATAAAATAAGATATATTTACTCTTACTTAACAATCGATTAGTAAACATCGGATATAATTTTTTATTATTTATTTGAAGGAATAACGTATGAGAGTTATATTTTCCATGAAAATGGCAGTGTTCATGTTGTTTTTGTTTGCAATTATTGCAGCTACTGGTACATTTATAGAAAATGATTATGGTACACAAACAGCACAAGCACTTATCTACAAAGCAAAATGGTTTGAAGTTTTTTTAGGCTATTTTGTATCGATTATTGTTTACAATATTATTAAATATAAAACATACAAATCCAAACCATCCGTATTTTTATTTCACTTTGCCTTTGTGATAATTGCCCTAGGTGCTTTGATAACACGTTATATAGGGTATGAGGGTGTGATGCATATACGCGAAGGAGAAACTGAAAATAAAATGCTCTCAGATGCAAAAGTACTTGCAATATCTGCCACACAAGGCACCCAAAAAGCAAGCTATGAAAAAACGCTCTATCTTTCAAGTATGACAAAAAATCATCTCAATAAAACACTCAATGTTGGAGATAAAAAAGTGCATGTTGAACTTTTGGACTATTTGCCAACAGTGGAAGATGCAGTAGTGCCAGATGAAAATGGTAGTACCATTTTAGAACTTAAAGTCTCTGCAGGAGGTCAAGGCAAGATTCACTATTTTTCAAAAGGTGAGATTGAAGATTTTGGTGGGTTTTATATCGCCTATGACAGACCCGATACAAGAACAGACAAGCCTACAATTATGCTACGTGGCAATGCAGATGCCTTAAAAATTAGTTTTCCTTTTATTATGAAAACACTCAATA
>QNZW01000062.1 GCA_003978375.1 Sulfurovum sp. | reverse complement strand
GGGCACCTCTAATAACCCTAGACACTCATAATGGATTTTGCAAATGTGAGATTGTGCAAGAGATTTTCTAGTCCTAGCCATAGCTAAGACGACGTAAATATCTTGTGCAAGATTGCGTTTGCAAAGCGTCACCCTTTGGGCATCACTAGCTTTCGCCTATGCGTTGTTACTCTTTTTCACCTTAGCTATGGCTAGGGTTTTAAAAGAGTGCCTAGCCTAGACAAAAGCTAGTGATGTTATGAGTATTTAGGGTTATTAGAGATGCCCTTAAGAGCATCTGTAAAAAATTTTATTACTTTATTTCCAATTTTTAAAATCAAATCTTCACCCTCTCTTCTAATGCACGAGAAAGAGAGATAATATCTATATTTTCTAGTTCTACACCTGTGGGTACACCTTGCGCTATTTTGCTAAACTCTATCTCTAAGCCTTTGAGCTTATCTTCGATGTAAAGTATCATCGTATCTGTAGCAATGCTAGGTGGGAAGGCAAAAATAATCTCATTGACACCACCTACAGCATAAAAAAGATGTTCTTCATTGAGATCACGTACTTCGGAAATTACATAATAAACCCCATCAAATTGTCCACTCTCTTCTATGGTTAAGATATCTTTAGCAGACTGCACAATACACAATTTGGTACTGTCACGATACGGGTCTGAACAAATCGCACACAATTCATCTTCACTCATGTTATGACATTTGCTACACTTTTGTATGTCGTTGATAGCTGTCTCTAGGGCATGAGCTAGTTTCATGGCAGAAAAATTATCTATCATGACAGCTTGATATGCCATACGAATAGCAGATTTTTTACCGACAGAAGGAAAAGAGGCAAATGCCTCCACTAGGTTCTCAAATGTTTCTATTTTGTTGTGTTTCATTATAACTGTCTCCTTGAAAATGAGCAAAGCCCATTCCCAATTCCTCTCACTAAAGCTTCGTTTATCAACTCAGTCATTTTATCTGTCTCCTTGAAAATGAGCAAAGCCCATTCTCAATTCCTCTCACTAAAGCTTCGTTTATCAACTCAGTCATTTTATCTGTTTTTGTAACATAATACCATGCATCATACACTACTATGCTCTCATGTAGTCACATGCTTTAGAGTATGTTGTCACAGATTTGATAAAAGTGAGTACTTTTTGATGCTCAGGATGGCTATCATAGGCATCTAACCCCTCCTTGCCCTCAAATACAGCAATCAAACTCAAGTCCATTGCTCTGTCTGCCTCTATGCTATTGACACCTACATCCATACTTCTAAGACTTGGTACTGCTCCCATAAGGTTTTCTAGCATCTGTTTGGTTTGGATAATATTGGCTTTTTTATTCTCTTCTTTAAACTTCAACATTACAATATGCACAAGCATGTTACACCTTTAAAACAATTTGTATGATTATAGCTAAATTATGGTAGAATTCGCCAAAATCATTCCCCCCAATTAGGAGATAGCATTATGACAGAAATGTGTTATTATGAAGTGCTTGAAGTGAGCAAAGATGCCTCAGGTGCAGAACTTAAAAAATCGTATAGAAAACTAGCGATGAAGTATCATCCAGACAGAAACCCTGACGATGAAGAGTCAGAACACAAGTTCAAAATTGTCAATGAAGCCTATCAGGTACTCAGCGATGAACAAAAAAGAAGTATCTATGACCGTTATGGCAAAGCTGGGCTTGAAAACCAAGGGGCTGGACAAGGTGGATTTGGTGCCAGTGGCATGGATGATATTATGGATATATTTAATTCGATGTTTGGTGGTGGGAGCTTTGGTGGAGGCTTTGGCAGAAGTGCCCGTAGAGACCCTAGCCAAAAGTATGCTCTTGATTTTGAAATAGAGCTTCCATTGGCATTTCATGAAGCTATTTTTGGATGTGAAAAAGAGATAGATATACGTTACAAAACACCTTGTCATGATTGTAAAGGCACAGGTGCCAAAGATGCCAAGCTAGAGACTTGTGAGTATTGTGGTGGACAAGGACAAGTTCTGATGCGTCAAGGACCTATGCAATTTGCACAAACCTGCCCCAAATGTCAAGGAGAAGGTCAAAGTGCCAAAGAAGCATGTAAGAGCTGTAAGGGCAAAGGCTATCAAGAAGAGGAGGAGACCGTCACTATTACTGTCCCTGCAGGAGTAGATTCAGGCAATCGCCTAAGACTACAAGGACATGGCAATAAAGCCAAAAATGGACAACGTGGTGATCTCTATCTTACTTTTATGGTAGAAGAGGATGAAAACTTTATTCGCAATGGCAATGACATTTATATAGAAGTACCTGTCTTCTTTACCCAAGCCATCTTGGGAGAAACCATTACAATTCCTGCACTTGATGGAGAGTTAGAACTAGCACTTAAACAAAGCACAAAAGACAAAGAACAGTTTATTTTTGAAAAAGAGGGAGTAGCCGATGTACACAGTGGGCAAAAAGGTCGCCTGATTGCACAAATACGTATGATACTTCCTAAAAAAATCAATACAGAACAAAAAGAGCTTTTAACCAAACTTCAAGAGAGCTATGGTGTAGAGAGTACACCATATAAAAGTACCTTTGACTCTGCATTTTCTAGAGTCAAAAAATGGTTTAAAAACTAGCTCTAGTCTATTGTACTTTTTGGTGTAGTATAATTTTTGTGTGATTTTCATTTATATTGTTTGTATCACAACGTGCATCATAGGCAATGACATAGACTTCATCTCCACGTTCTAAATAGTGATGCTCTCCAAATGTAGCATAAGCTGTAGCACCAATGGAGATGAGTGCTTGATTAGGATAATTTGCTTCTTCTAAGAGCATTGCTATATTTTCTAGTGGTCCAAAATCTTTTTGTGTGTTCATCGTCTCAATAAGCCATGATTTTAGTGTTGTGTAGAAGTACGAGTATCCAAGTAAAGGTGCATCTACACCATAAGGATGCAAAATACCATCTCGTCTTACAAAAGAACAGAGATGATAATCATCCATCACCCCACCCTCTTCAAACTTGTCTATCTCTATCCATTTTTTAGCAATACCTTTAGAATTTTCTCCCCATGATTTTTTTTCAGAGATTTTTTTAGCTCCCTCTTTTCTAATGGTACAATCATTAAAAGTAGTAAATTTTTGTGCTTTTAAATCAATGACATGATGGTTCTTATCATAGAGGATGTCAAAGAGTATTGCAATCTCTGGTTCCATTTGTGCATTGGCTTCATACTCTGGTAAGTTAAGTATATCTGTACCTATGGCATAGCATCCTAAAAAGGTACTAGAATGTGGAAGATAAAAAGGAAATATTCCTTTAGGTGCATCAGGATGTGCAGTCGTCACATTTTCAAAATCTTTAAGTTCTCCTGCTTGTTCCAAATGGTGTGCAAAATTACCTGCTACGCCCAAACCTATTACATTTTTTAACTGCATTAAAATCCTTAAAAAAAATTAAAATATAGTATAGCTTAGTAACGATTATAATGTGTTTTGAAGTTTAAATGAAAGGGTGAAAGAGGAGATATTAAAATCATCTACTAACCAGGTAGTAGATGAAAAGGTATTACTTATTTACCAGCTGCAACTGCATCTTTAAGTGTTTTACCCATTTTAAATTTTGGAGCAGTATGTGCTGCTTTTGTATACGTTTTGTCTGTTCCTGGTATTTTACCAGATTTCTCTCCAACTTCCACTGTTGAGAATGTTCCAAATCCTACTAAAGATACTGGCTCTTTGCTAACAAGTGCTTCTGTAATTGATGTAGTAAACGCTTTAACTGCTCTTTCAGCTGCTGCTTTACTTTCATACTCCCCATTTTTTTGTACTAATTCTACGAAATCTGATTTTGTCATTTTATTCTTTCCTTATGGTTATTTTAAGATGAAAGTCATTATAACACAAAAGTGTATTAAAAAAAGATAAAAAACCCCTAATTTAGCGTATTTCATGGAACTTTTGCATAAAATAACTTTAAATAGTAAAAAAATATTATTAGAATTTATAATTAAGATAAAATTAAAGAATGGTGCGTCAGAGAGGATTTGAACCTCCACGCCCGTAAGGCACTACCCCCTCAAGGTAGCGTGTCTACCGTTCCACCACTGACGCACATAGGAACTACATACTTTTAAAGAGTAATCAACTTTTGTAAAAAATGAGGGTATCTCTATATAGACTAGGATGGAAATGATTCCATCCTATACTTCGTTTGCTTTTGACTAAAAGCTATCCAATGTATGGATTTGCATAAAGTGCAATAAGAGCAATAACAAGTGTATAGATAACTTGTGCTTCAATCATCGCAAGAGCAATAAACATAGTAGTCATTAATTTACCACCAAGACCTGGATTACGTGCAG
>QNZW01000092.1 GCA_003978375.1 Sulfurovum sp. | reverse complement strand
TTTTTGTAATTTTTCGTTATAATTAAGCGGTTCAAAAAAATTATTATCAAAGAAAGGGTAGACATGTCAACGCAATCTAATACAAAAAAAACAGAAACAAATGAAGATTTATTTACACGAATGGGTATACAAGTAGATGATGGAAAATTCACTATTGATACCAATCAAACAAAGGCATTTCTTACTACACTTAAAGGTACAGTTGAAAATGCTGCAAAAAATGTGCAAGAGGAATTTGCTAAAAATAAAGCAACTTTAAAAGATGCAAATAAAGCAAAAAGTACATGTATCAAAGTAGATAAAAAAGAAGTTGAAACAAATCTTGAAAAAACACAAGGTTTCATAGATGATTTTGGTAAAATGGTAGGAAAATTCTTAGCAGATCTTGATACTTCTATTGAAAAGCATATTGATAAGAAATAAACTAAAACAGTAACAATAGTTTACTATAGTGATTTTGCTATAATCCTTCCATGAGATATAGGAGCGATTATGCAAAACCTTACGGCACTTTTAGCCCAAAAAACCACACTTGACGAAAAACAAATCATAAACATTTTGGCACTACTTGATAAAGGAGATACAATTCCTTTTATTGCACGTTACAGGAAGGAGCTTACTGGAGGAGTAGATGATGCACAATTACGTGAGTTTAATGACATTTATGTATCAGCACAACGTTTATTTGATCGCAAAGAAGAGATATTGCATATTCTTAAAGAAAGAGGACAGCTAGAGAGTCAGTTGCAAGTGATGATAAAGTCTGCTCAGACAATGACAGCTTTAGAAGATATTTATAGACCTTATAAAGAGAAAAAAAACACTAGAGCTTCTATTGCTATAAACCAAGGTTTAGAGTCATTGGCAAATATACTACAGTCTGCTAAATTAAGTAAAGAATCTTTTATGATAGAAGCTAAAAAATTTATACGAGGTGAAGTAAAAGATGTGGAACATGCACTCAAAGGAGCACAAGATATCATTGCAGAACGTTATGCTGAGCAGCCCAAAGAACGTGAAATATTAAGAGAGATGATACAGCGTCATGGAATGATAGAAGCAAAAGCAACAAAAAACTTTAAAAGAAATGGTGGATTCAAAAACTATCAAAGTCATAGTGAGAAGGTCGCTTCTATTCCTTCACATAGGTATCTTGCTATGAAACGTGGTGAAAAGGAGAAAGAGCTTTCTGTCAAACTTACGATAGATACAGAACGTTATTTAGAGACGCTAAAACAGTATAAACTTAAAGTGTGGATGGGAACAACTAAAATATATCTTTTTGAGGCGTATAAAGATGGGTTTAAACGTTTACTTTATCCTTCTATTGAACGTGAAGTTTTTGCTTTGTTAAAGGAGCGTTCCGACAAGGTAGCTATTGGTGTTTTTGGCAAAAACATGACACAGCTTTTTATGACACCACCAGTAGTAGGTAAAGTTTTATTAGGTGCTGATCCAGCATATCGTACAGGGTGTAAACTAGCTGTTGTTGATGAAAATGGTATGTACTTAGACCATGCAGTTATCTATCCAGTTCCTCCACATGAAGCATATGAAAAATCAAAAGATGTTGTAGCAAAGCTCGTAGAGGAGTATGGTATAAAAGGTGTAGCCATAGGCAATGGGACAGCAAGTAATGAAACCCAAGCTTTTTTTGCTAGGTTAAACAGTGATGGAATTGTTTTGCCTTATACTGTAGTTTCAGAAGCAGGTGCATCTGTTTATTCGGCATCGAGTATAGCCAGTCAGGAATATCCAAATTTAGATGTTACTATTCGTGGAGCCATTTCTATTGCTGGACGTTTACGTGACCCTATGGCAACATTGGTGAAGATTGACCCCAAAAGTTTAGGTATAGGACAGTACCAACATGACGTTGACCAAAAACTTTTAGAACGTAAGTTACAAGAAGGGGTAGAGAGTTTGGTTAATGCAGTGGGTGTTGATGTTAATTCTGCTTCTGCTTCGTTGTTAAGTTATGTGGCAGGAATAGGGACTAAGATAGCAGAGAATATTGTTAAATATCGCGAAGAGTATGGTACATTTGATACCAAAAAGACGTTACTTAAAGTCAAAGGTTTAGGTGCTAAAGCGTACGAACAAGCAGCTGGATTTATACGTATACGTGAAGGAAAAAGTATTTTTGATAATACAGGCATTCATCCAGAGAGTTATACGGTAGCCAAAGCTTTACAAAAGTATGATGATTTGCATGATATCCAACGTATTGCAGGTGAGTTAAATGTAGGTGAACTGACATTAAAAGATATTATAAAAGAATTAGCTAAACCGGGCTTTGATCCTAGAGAAGCATTACCAAGTATTCCCTTTAAAAAAGGACTTACTGAGATAGAAAATCTAAAAGAGGGAAGTATCGTCTCTGGTGTGGTACGAAATATTGCAGACTTTGGTGCCTTTGTAGACATTGGTCTAAAGAATGATGGTATGATACATATTTCACAAATGAGCCAAAAACGTATCTCTCATCCCCTTGAAGTATTAAATGTCAATCAATATTTACCTAGAATAGAAGTGATAGCGATTGATATGGAAAAAGCCAAAGTAGGGTTGAGTATTAAAGCACTTTAATCAATGACGTATAAGTTGTGTTAAATATAGATTAAAATAGTGTAAGATTACTGTAGCAATAAGCATCCCAAAAAGAAAAAATATACTTTTTTTAGATTTGATAATAGTAATAAATTTATCAAATCCTACTTCTTTAATGGTTAAAATAAACAACACCCAGCCTCCAATACTTCCAGCCAATGCTAGTCCTGAAGCACCCATTGATTGCATAAGCAGAAGAGAGAAAAAGGTAGAAGCCCCAAGGGAATAAAGAGTTATTTTTGCAGCTTTAAGGTGCCTGTGAGAAGCAAAAAGAAATAAAGAAAAAAGCTTAGACAATCCAAATGGAAGTAAGCCTACCATATACATCTGTAAAACATTGGCTGTTTCTTTTGCCATGAGTGCTGTAAAGTTACCACGCTCAAAAAGTAACCAAACAATAGGCTCGGAAAGTATTATACCTCCTAACATCGAAACACCCAATAAAAAGCTTAATAACCAAAAAGCTTTGCTAAGATTTTCATAGGCTTGGGTCTCTTTGCCATTTTTAAGTGCCTTAGAAATAGAGGGAAAGAGCACGGTAGCTGTGGCAATGGCAATAATAGCCAAAGGCAGTTGGAAAACACGGTTTGCATAAAAAAGATAAGAGATAGAACCAGTTATGAGAAATGTAGCTAAAAAGGTATCTATAAATGCAGCAAGTTGTGGTGCAGAATTTCCCAAAATACTAGGTAAAAAAAGTGATTTAAATCGTTTCTCTTCTTCTTTAATATTTTTCTTATCCCTATACTTCCATCCTCCAATAAGAATTTTATGTAAGGTTAATCTTTTTAAAGTAATCAGATGTGCTAGAACTTGAAAAAACCCTCCTATCAGTACAGCAAAACTTAAGGCATAAGCAACACTTTTTGGATCTTGTTTCATATAGATGAGTAGGGCAGTTATCATAGATAAATTGAGCAAAATAGTAGAAAGTGCTGTGGTGGCAAAATGATTTTTATATTGTAAAAGTGTGGCTAAAAAAGAGACAATAAAAATAAAGTCTAAATACCAAAAATTAATTGCAGTGAGTGGAGCAGTTTGAGAAATTTTAGTATCACTCCACCCCCATGCGAGAAGTTTGGTAATAGGTTCTGGGAAAAAAGTAATGAGCAAAGATAAAGCAAAAAGAAAAAGAAAAAAACGCAAAAAAATAGCCGTGGCAAAAACACCTTTGTGTTTAGAAGCTATAAAAGAGGGCATGAATGCCTGAGTAAATGCTCCTTCTGCAAAAATACGGCGAAAAAGATTGGGAAGTTTGAATGCTACAATGAACATATCAGACCACATAGAAGCACCCAGCACAGCAGTCATTAGCACATCGCGTAAAAAACCAGTAACACGTGAAAGCAAAATTCCAAAACTGTTGGTAAAAATAGATTTAAATTTCATGATATTCTTTATTGTTAAATTAGAGTGTATTTTAGCGTAAATTAACAAAATTTTTAATCACGCTTATTATTTAAGTATTAAATGTTTCTTTTTTTCTTTTTTTTCTTTTTTATGCTTGTTTTATAAATTTTACTTATATTTTTATGCTCTATAAGTGTAAGATATATAGTTCTTAGACAAGGAGTACATTTGATACAAAAAACAATATGGTTCATATGCCTCTGTACATGGCCGTTGATGGGATACACCATAGGAGATACAGTAGATAGACAAGTGGTTGAAAAACTAAACCTGCAAAAAGATAAAGTCTATGTGATAGACTTCTTTGCTTCGTGGTG
>QNZW01000016.1 GCA_003978375.1 Sulfurovum sp. | reverse complement strand
CCCATAGAAAAGTCAATAATATCTTTTCCTTCTCGTCTTAATTGCATCTTCAAATCATTAATCTCAGCAAAGAGATATTTTGGCAATCTGTTTATTTTGTCAAATTGAATTTCATCAAACATGTTTTACTCTCTTTATTCATTTTTACCATTGTTTCCAGCCACCTTGAGCCACATACTCAGATTTGCTCAATGGTGTAATACCTTCTTCACTCACTTTAAAATAATGTTCTCTTGCATCATTAAATTCTTGTGTTTTTTCATTATTCACAAAAGAAAAAGGTGCAGCACTCGTAGCAATAAGCCAACGTCTATTTTTTACATCTATCTTATACTCTTTCAAAATAGTAAAATGTTCTCTTTTCCCTGTATCCATATTGATTATCCCAAACCATAATTTATGATCAGGAATAAGTAAAATATTCTCTACTTGTGGGATAGACGACTCTTTAACCGTTATGGTATCTTGTGTTGTTTTAGATGCAACATTTGTGGCTACACTAGTATTTTTTTCCATACTTGTGCTTGTATGGTTTTTTTGGGTGCTTATATTTTTTTCTATTTGTGCCACTGCTTCAATCACTGCTTCAGGTGTGGCTTGTATTTCTATAGTCTGTGCAGGTTTTACCTCTTTAACATAAGAAGACAAATCTTCAGAAACATTCTTGCTATTGTTAGGCTCTTTTGAGATAGCTAGTTTGGTATTGTCTTCTATGAACGGTATAGATATATGCATCGCATCTTCAGAAAAAGGTAAAAAATTACTTAATGTTTTTTTATCAAACTGTGTAAAAAAATACCATGATGCATAAGCAAGTAAGCCCAACATCAACAACAAAAACCATACTGATCGACTTTTTTTCTCATCTACAATAGGAATATTTAAATTATTGTTTTCTTTTTCTTTTGGTTGTGTATCATAATATTCTAAAGCTTTTTTTCTTAACTCTGACAAATTTACACCATAATCACGTTCAAGAATTGAAATAAAGCCTATGGCTTTTGACTTAGGTAATGGGGTAAAATTTTCTGTAATAAGTGCATCTAAATTCTCTTCTGAAATATTTGTTTTTTTACTTATTGCACTTATACTGTTTTTTTCAACTATCTCATTTAATTGCATAATTCATCCTATGTATTAATATTGCTGCTGCTGCACTGACATTTAACGAATCAAATGCATGCTTCATTTCTATGGAAATCATCTTATCTATCTTATCTGTTACTTTTTTTGAAAGTCCTTTTCCTTCACTTCCCAATATTAAAACACGCTTTGAAGCAGAAACCAAAGAAGCAATATCTTCTCCATCCATTGATGCACCATACAATAAAAAATTGAGTTGTTTCAACTCATTAAATATATCCAATATATTAGGTGCTATCATGAAAGGCATATCAAGCAATGCTCCTGAACTGGTACGGGCTATGGCTGCAAAATTAAGCTGCCTTACACCCGTAGCAATCACTGCATCTGCACCTAAGGCATAAGCAGAACGTACAATTGCTCCAATGTTTCCTACATCTGTCAAACCATCAAGGACTATAATAAAATTACTTTTTTTTATCTTAGAAAATGAACTCTGTTCATATTCCTGCAATTCTATAAGTAATCCTTGATGGTTCCCACCCTTACTCATAGATTGTGCCCATTTTTCTTCTAAAAATTTAATATTGTTATGATATTTATGAAACAACTCTTTTGGTAATATATTCTTTTTAGCAACATAAACTGTTTTAATGCTCGAAGAATGATGCTCTAAAGCATACAAACAGACCTGTTTTCCATAAATAATCATAAATATGATTTTACCCTTTTTTTGCTTTTATGGCGTTAAGAAGATTTTTTCTTTAAGAAATCAACTCATTATACCACTCTTTTACAGATTTTTCACTCAGCATTGCTAAAAGTTTTGCTTTGGGTTTAGGAGGCAAATCTAAGGTCAAAACATCTGAGAAAGCAAGGGTTTTTTCTATCTGTTGTTTTGCACTTATTATCACTACCCACTCCCCACGAATAGTATGCATTGTAAGTTGTTTTTTTAACTCTTTTGCACTGCCTTTATAGTATTTTTGATATTTTTTACTTATCTCTTTTGCCAAAAAAAGTTCTCTCTTTGCATCCATAAGCTCTATTTCATTAAGCAATTTTTCCAAACGGTGGGGAGATTCATAAAGAATTGTATTATATCCATTATTCATCGCTTCTATTAGTGCTGCTGTTCTCTCTTTGCCTTTGTGTGGCAAAAAAGCAAAAAAAACAAACCTTCCCTCTTCAAATCCTGATGCTGCATACGCTGTAGTCACAGCTGAAGCACCAGGAAGTACATCATACGTTAAGGCATTATCTTGACAGTATTCCACAAGTAACTGACCAGGGTCTGAGATAACAGGCATCCCCGCATCACTTACATATACCACTTCAGTATCTGCAAAAATTCCTCCAAATTCATCCAATCTCTCTTGACCATTGTGTTCATTAAAACTATAAAAATCTGCATCAGGATACGACATATCAAACCGCTCTTCTAACAAGCGTAAAAGCCGTTTGGTTTGGCGTGTATCTTCACATAAAAAAAGTGTTGCTTTTTCAAAAAGCTTCATCGCTCTGATAGTAATATCTTGGGGGTTTCCAATAGGTGTAGGTATAAATGTAATCATAAAATGCCTTTAGGCAATTAAGTAAATAAAAATCAAATACTTCAACGCGACTAGTCGCGCAAGCTTCCTGCTGAAGGAAACATAGCGTTAGCGTAAGTGCAAGGAGCTTTTGCTCTTTGCACGATCAATTAACTTAATTTGTATTTGCTTTTAAATTTCTCAACCCTACCAGCAGCATCAAGAATTTTCTCAGAACCTGTAAAGAATGGGTGACATTCATTACAAATATCAATACTCATCTCTGGTTTATTTGTTTTTACTTCAAACTTGTTTCCACAAGCACATGTTACTTTACACTCAACATAATCTGGGTGAATATCTTTTCTCATTTATATTTCCTTAAAAGTTTGTTTTACAAAAGACAACGTGTTGCCTAAGCTTACTTTAGCAGTAAACTCAGTGTCAAATAGAGCTTTGCCCTATTGTCTCTTTTTAATGTCAGGCAACCAACCTGCTCTAGTCAATGACTCTTCCTTTTTACCTAAAAGGGTTATTGCAACGCTCAACAGGCGAGACAATTAAGAGTGGTATTTTACCTTAATAAATTTAAACAAATATTAGAGCAAAATCTGAGAAGCAATTGCAACAGCAGCAGATTCAGACTTTAGCACCAATGGCGTATCAAAGCCTACTATAGTATCGGTATTAAAAAGCGCTATTTCCTCTTCACTAAAACCACCTTCACACCCTATAACTATCGTATCACAAATAGTACTAGAAACAAAGTTTGTTTTTGAAAAATGTAACATTTTGCTCTTAGGATACTCTCTTAAAAAACTTTGTAAATCTTCTGCCATCTCTAACTGCATCATCTCACTTCTACCTGATTGTTGAGAAGCATTTAAAAGAATTTTTTTTAATCGCTTAAAATCAAGTTTAAAATTTTTTTGTGAACGCTTACAGTAAATGAACGTGATTTTTTCTACACCTATTTCATTGAGTGAAGGGAGTACTTTTTCTACACTTTTTGGATCGATAACACACCAACCTATATGTAAAGACCTAGATGCCTTAACTTCTAGATTCATACTCTCTTGCAATATTAGATTTGTGGTCTGTTTATTTATGGTACCAATAAGATAACGATAGAGTAATCCATCTTTTAAATTACGCAGATATAGCGTATCATCTACTTGATGTCTACGTACTTTAAAGATATAACGATGCGCATCCCCTTCAAGAAAAATATTGGGTTGTCCTGCTTCCTTGTGATAAAGATATAACATACTTATATATTTATAACACCCTTGTCTTTTAGTATCATCAAGACAACCATCGCTACTACAAGTAAAATTTGTATCAATGAAATTTTAATAAATGCACGCTTTAAAAGTTTAAAGGTATGGCTATTTTTTATATTGGCTACCTTAATTACTTTATATTTTTTAATCTCAATCGTCATCATTGCAGTCCAAATTACCAGCATTAAAATGGTTGTGGTTGCCCATCCCAAATCGCCTGTAAAAATAGCTACAATCCCAGAAAATGCTATCATGGTAGCAATAGCTTGGAATATCATAGTATAGATAAAACTTACTTTTTTAAATCCCAATGGATTTTTGGAAGTCACAAAAGGTATCAATACCCCTCCAACCAAAAAACCTAAAAAAACTTTTACCAACATACTATGTGTCGCTAACATTTGTGTCACTTCCATAAAACAATTCCTCTAATTTAATTTTGTTTAAAAGCGGATTATACCCTAATTTGTTATAATCATTTTAAAAAGGTC
>QNZW01000028.1 GCA_003978375.1 Sulfurovum sp. | reverse complement strand
CACCATCTCTTTTCCCATCAATGTTGTTTACTTTAAATGCAAGTTGTCCTGTGTTGTAATAGACTTTTTCAACCCCGTTTTTAATGCCTTCTTTTTTATCGGTACGTGTGCCATCTTTGTACTCAATTTCTGATTTAATGACACCATCTTTAAACTTTTCTGTAAAGAGCTCTGCATGAAGTGTAAGTGTGCCTAAAAGCGAGAGTATGATAAAATTTTTTTTGTTCATTGTATTCCTTGTATTTCTTTTAAAATAGACGTTTATGTTCTATCATTGCACAGTGGTTTTGTACGACATTAATACCTGCATCTTTTACCTTTTGTGCAGCATCATTGTTGATAAGTTCAAGTTGTGTCCAATATGTTTTTATGTCACCTCTAGCAATCACTGCATCTGCAATGGCATCAAGTGCAGCAGGTTTTCTAAAAATCACTACCATATCTACAGGCAGATCAATTTCAGCAAGATTTCGGTAGACTTTTTCGCCTAAAATTTCATCATATTTGGGGTAGACAGGGATAATCTTGTATCCTACTTCTTTTAGGTAATGTGCTACGCGATTACTTGCTTTTGTACTATCGGGTGATACACCTATAATTGCAATGGTTTTGGCTTCTTCTAGATAGCTTTTTATCTCTTGGGAGTTTGCGTTTATTTTAGGGAGTTCGCATTCCATGTATTATATCCTTGAATTGTGTTATACTTTTACCAATTATTACCTAGGAAACATAATGTTAGACTTAAACACTATAAAAAAAGCTTATAAAAGATTATCAGGTGTAGTACATCACACACCTTTTTCTTATGCGCCTTTATTGAGTCAATTGAGTGGATATGAAATTTATTTGAAAAAAGAGAATCTTCAACATACAGGTTCATTTAAACTAAGAGGGGCATTTAACAAAATAGCAACATTGGTGGAATCAGGAGAAAAAGGAGGCGTAGTAGCAGCATCTGCTGGTAATCATGCCCAAGGTGTGGCTTTTGCTGCCAAACATTTTGGTATAGAAGCTACCATTGTCATGCCAGAATCAACCCCACTTATCAAGGTGCAAGGGGTCAAAGCATTAGGAGCAAAAACGATACTGTATGGAAGTAACTATGATGAAGCGTACGCCTATGCAGTAGAATTTGGGAAAGAGCATCAGTATACTTTTGTGCATCCTTTTACAGATGATGAAGTGATGGCAGGGCAGGGTAGTGTGGCGATAGAGATGTTGAGTGAAGTAGAAGATCTTGATGCTGTGATAATACCTGTAGGAGGAGGAGGGCTTATCTCTGGTATGTCAGTGGCATATAAAGCACTTTCTCCTCAAACAAAAATCATTGCTGTATCTGCAGAAGGAGCA
Organism: Sulfurovum sp.; assembly: GCA_003978375.1. GTDB lineage: Bacteria > Campylobacterota > Campylobacteria > Campylobacterales > Sulfurovaceae > Sulfurovum. The sequence continues at coordinate 3,061 of QNZW01000028.1, read as the reverse complement.
CCTGCACTCAAGCATTCATTTGATGCCAAAAAACCTATAGATTCTTTAGAAGTAAGAACGATTGCAGATGGAATTGCTGTACGTGACATTTATGAAGAGACGTTTAGACATATTCTTGCGTATGTAGATCACTATGAAACGGTTTGTGAAGATGAGATAGCCGCAGCGATACTTTTTTTGTTAGAGCGTCAAAAAGTCTTGGTCGAAGGTGCTGGAGCAGTAGGTGTGGCTGCACTTTTACATGGTAAAATAGATTTACCTAAAGGTTCAAAAATAGGACTTGTCCTAAGTGGTGGTAATATTGATGTCACCATGCTTTCTCTCATCATAGAAAAGGGGCTGATGAAATCTGGGCGTAAAATGAAACTACTTGTTACCTTGGTAGATAAACCAGGTGCCTTGCAATCATTTACGCAAATTCTCACAAATATAGGAGCCAATATTGTCCAAATTGGCTATGACAGAACCTCTACTGATTTAGAGTTTGGTGATGCACATGTGACTGTCTCTTTAGAGACCAAAGGAGAAGAGCATCAAAACCAGATAAGAACACAGCTACAAGAGGGTGGATTTGTTTTTAAAGAAGCGTCTTAATATTTTGTCCCTAAACGTAGCTCTTCTTGAATGGGCATAGCATTTGAAAAATTAAATCTTATATAAGAAGCATGAGGACTTTTTCTGTCAAATGCTTTCTCTTTTAACATGCTTATATCTTTCCATAATGTGTGTGGTGTTATCTCTTTTTGATTGAAACTGTGGTTAGTCACATAAATAGGTCTTTCTTTGTCACATTCTAATGTGAGCACGTCTTTAAATATTTGACATGTTTGCTGTATAAATGCATGTTTTTTATCAATAGCTTTTTGAAGTGCTTTATCATAAAGACTATTTTCTTTCAGTATAAATGGACCTTTTTCTACTTGGGTTGCTTGTATTGACAAAGGAAGGATACTTTCCCAAAATTCATTCACCAAAGGGGTGCTTATACGAATATGTGATACATACGCTATAGGAAATTCTTTTTTTATATGCGCCAAAGAGAGTTTAAGTATTGCATAAAATTCCTCTTTGCTTAGTGTATAGTCAAGTACATTTTTATGATTTTTTTGATGACGAATGATGTTTAAATCACTTGATGCATTCTTTTGGGTGACATTAAAATCTTTTGAAAGATTGACTTTATTCATCGAAAGGTGCCAAATATTTGCGTGTTTTAAAAATTGTATATTTTCAACACTGACATTGTTATCTAATAAATCAATAGAAAATCGCATCCCTGTGCTAGTGTTTTTTTCTATGTTATAGACTTTAACTCTGGTATGGTTTGTATGCGGTTTGGCATAGATGCAAGAGAGAAAGATGAGAGACAATAGTAATAGTTTATTCATTATTTTCCTTCAATTGTTATCATACATTATAGCATAAACCCAAATCATACAATGGCATTATCAACGATTTTCTTGCATGATTTTAAGATCATTTATAGAGGCAAAATCCACATATCACCAAGATAGTACCGTACATAATTATCTTCATATGTAGGAGAAACGGCTCCTGCGTGTGTGTTACTGACTATAATTGCATATTGATTTTCATGTAAAGTGTCTTTAAGCATTTGTATCTGTTTGGGATGCGTTAAGGTTTGATTGGGTGCTCCCCAGGCTTTTCTTAGGTATCTTCTTAATTTTCGAGCTTGTATAATATAATACAAATTATCTCCTGGTGTTTTGCCATCGTAGTTACGATTTGCACCTATACTCCCTTTAGGGATTTTAGCACCAGAATAGTTTAATCCTCTACTAATTCTAGTAGCACAAGTGTTAGCAACATCTTCTATAGTACCATGGTCACCATAACTATCATGCAAACCTCCACCGATTAACTTCCAAACATCATAAGCACTATAATTGTTATAATCAAGATAGGCATCTTGAAATTTTTGGGAATGAGGTGCATTGTGTGCAGGACGATAGTTATTGATAGCTGGAACGTCAGTATTGTTTGTATTTGTTCGTTCATGTGTATGGGAAGCATGGTTTGTATTGTTGGATGTATTGCCAAACAAACGGCTAAAAAAGTGTTGTATATATTGTATAAATTTTTTCATACTTTTCCCTAAAAGTAAATATAGTCTATAAAAGCTTATTTACTTCAAGTTTAACATAATTTTGATAATATCTAAAGAAAATGATTCAAAATAAGGATAAACGTTATATGATTGCCATTGACTTAGGGTCAAATAGTTTACGTGTATTGGCATATGATTGTCATACACACAAAGAAATAGCTAGTTATATGTCTACAGTCAAAACAGCAGATGGTTTGGTAAACCATGGCAGGATTACTGCACAAGCAGTCCAAAGGATTATAGGTGCTTTAAATGAAGCAAAACAAACTATAGATTTTACGTCACATGAGATCGTAGCGGTGACAACAGAAGCACTACGCAAAGCAAAAAATGCCAAAGAAGTACTACGCACTATCAAAGAAAAAACAGATGTAATGTTTGAGATTATCTCTGGCGAAAAAGAGGCGAAACTTACGCTTTTGGCTGTCAAAAATAGACTAGATACACTACAACATTCAAGCAAAAGTTTTGTAACAGTAGATATAGGAGGAGGTTCGACAGAATTGATTTTTCATTATGCTACAGAAACTATCAGTAAAAGTTTTCCTATAGGTATTGTGACTATGGCACAAAAATATGATACTTTAGAAAAAATACAAGCACATCTACCCTCAGAGATAGATGCGATGCAAAAATTTTGTACGCAGATATATGCAAACAATGGAAAGCCACAAACTTTTGTTGCCACAGCAGGTACCCCTACGACCATAGCAGCTATGAAAATAGGACTCGTATATGAAACATACGATGCAAAAAAAATCAATGGTACCTCCCTCAAACTAGAAGAGTTAGATATTTATTTGATGAAATTATTGGCTATGACAGAAAAAGAGAGAGAAATTACAGTAGGTACAGGACGTTCAGATCTTATTATGGCAGGAATACTCATCTATAAAGCCATCTACAAAATATTAACATTTGATACCTGTATCG
>QNZW01000185.1 GCA_003978375.1 Sulfurovum sp. | reverse complement strand
TTGAGGAGGTTGGCTTGGGTGTCGTAACTAAAGAGGGTCGTGCCCTTGTCATCTTCTATGGCGATAGGTTTGTGGTACTTGATATGGTAACGGTATTTGGTGCTTTGCATAATACCCATACCACTCTCTATCATCGCACCATTCTCAGCATAGCTGAAGTTCTGTGCTCTACCTGTAGCATCTACTACCTCTTTGACCTGACCTCGTGGCGTGTATCGTATGGTGCTTTGTTGGTGTAGTGGGTTGATTTTTGAGGTGAAGTAGTTGTTTTTGTCGTAGGTGTAGACAGTCTCTCTTCTTAGGGCATCTGTGACAATGGTCTTGCCTTCTTGGTAGTCAAAGTGCCAGACTTGTCCTGTGTTGGTGTGGTTTTTAAGGACTTTTCCTTCTGCACCATACACATCATACTCATAATAACTCTCCAAGCCTTCAGGCACACCATGAGAGATCATGACATGATTACGGTAATCAAAGGTACGCAGTAGCAAATCTTCTTTGCCATGTACAGCTATAAGGTCATTATCCTCTGAGTAGACATACCGTACCATAGTCTTTAGTGTGGCATCTTGCACTTCATGGATGTTATACTCTGCCATGAGTGCTTCTTCTTTGTCTAGACTAAAGGTCTCTATGCTTCCTAGGCGTTTGCGTTGGTCTTGTTTGTGGTAGTGTAGCAACACAAGGGCATCATCGGTACGCAGGAGGTTTTTTCTAAGGTCGCTTTTGTCAAATACCAGCTCTTCTAAGCCCAAGAGTCTATGTGCATTGCCTTGGAGGGCAAAGAGTCTTTGGTTATCTAAGGCTATAAAAGAGGCAAAGGTCTTGTTTTTTTCATAGAAGAACTGTATGCTATTGTGGTTATGGTCTTTTATCCCTCGTAGTCTAAATACGCCTTGACTCTCTTTAGAAGCATGGAAGTGATAATAACGGTTTCCTATGTGACAAAGGTAGTCTTGGGTAGAGGGGCGAGAGAGTGATATGCTACCTTTAGGGATAAGGTGAGACTCTCCTACTTGCAGTACAGGAAAGAGATCTTTTTTACCATAGCCATCATAGAGCACTATCTCTTCTTCAAGCACTTCAAGTCTATACCCAAAGTCCAAGCTCCACCCTTGACCTAGCATCCCCTCATGTGCCACATCAGAAGCATAGGTACGTCTCCATACCAAAGGAAGATGTGCATCAATGAACACATCAGGCTCTTCGGTGAGGATTTTACATCCCAAAATAGGGTTCACAGGTTTTCCTGAAACAGGACACTCTTTAGAAGTCTCAGGTGTCGCACACCCTCCAGCACTTATAGGTTTGGCTTGAGGGAAAGGCTTCATTGTAGGTTGTGCATTGGCTGGGTCTTGGATATGTTTTATAAGATAGGGGTTATCAAGATCTACAGATTTTTGTTCAGCAAACATACTTTTCCCCTTAAAAAAATTTATTGTTATTTTTTCTTTTGGTTATTGTAGTTTTTATTTATATAATTGTCAAGGGTAAAATGGTTTTTTTCATTAATTCTATCTTATATAGTGCTACTTGAAAGAATAATTTTTTCATAAACTCTCTGATGGTAATATTTCTAGTTTACATTTCAGGAGTGAGACTGTTTATGAACAGCATCCTCCACCACTACAGCTATCTTTTTTTTGAAAATAAGGCTGTAGTGTAAACCATAATATAAAGCCCCATAAGATGATAGCAGATAGAGTGGCTATGATGCCATTGTCTTCATCAAGGTGTATGAGTGAGCTAGGGTTAATGTTTGAAATATCAAAGATATAGTCTAAGCCAAATCCAAAAAGTATACTTCCTACAACGATACTTCCTAAATATGTGGCTAAAGAGGTAGATCCTAGCATCTTTTTCACGACACCGATGGTGACCGTGTTGGTGGCTGGACCTGCGGTAAGAAAGACAAAAGCTGCACCCGCACTCACTCCAGAGAGCATCAATCCAGCAGCAATAGGCAAAGAGGCTGTGGCACATACATACATAGGTACTGCAATAAGAATCACAATAAGATAGCTTAACCAAGCGTTGTCTTTAAGTAGCTCTGAGAGGTTGTCTGGGATAGCCACAGTAATAAGTGCACCCAAAATCAAACCCCAAAAGAGTGGTTTGGCAATATCTTTAAGTAGGGTATTAAAGGCATAGTCAAAAACAGCTTTAAGTGAAAACTTTTTACTTGTGTTTTCATTGCTACAGCATTCATCTGTGCTTGTTGTATCTTGCATTGCTTCTTTTTTTTGTAAAGGCATGGTGGCTGTAAGCGTGTTTGTAGTAGTAGTAGAAAAAAGAGGTTTATTGCTTTGTGGTTCTTTTTTTTCTTTATCAAAAATATTGGTAAGTATACCAGCTACGATAGCAATAATCATAGAAGTAATGATACGATAAAGTGTAAATATCCACCCAAAAATACCATAAGTTGCGAGTATAGAATCAACGCCGGTAATGGGAGTAGAGATAAGAAAAGAGAGAGTGGCTCCTTTACTTGCTCCAGATTTTTTGATGGCAGTAGCTAGAGGGATGACCCCACAAGAACATACAGGTAAAGGGATACCAAAAATAGTAGCTTTAATAACAGAAGCTATATTTTCTTTGCCTAAATGTTTTGTCACGATGCTCTCTGGTACTAAGGCGTGTAGTACACCAGCAAAAAGAAGACCAAAAAGAATATAAGGAGCCATAGAGAGCGTAAGCTGCCATAATGCCTCAAAAAAATGTGTAATTTCCATATCTCAAAACCTTTTATTAAATATAGCCAAGATAAACTTAAATACAAATAGCTTGTTTAATTTTTTCTTGGTTAAGTTTTTTGATAAGTTTTGAGGAAAGTACATCATAACGTTCTTTATCGATATTTAGCGTCTCTTGCAAGGTGTGTGCAGGGGTGTTTTCTGCCCATGCTTTAAGCAGTTTAAACTCTTTTTTGGTGAGTTTAAGTTTTAGTGCTTCGCGTAATGCCTCTTTTTCTTTAAGTGGGTAGACGCATTTTTTGATGTGCTTTTCTATTTCTATACGTAGTGTATCCAAGGTGTGTTCCTATTTTGTAAAATGTAATATGGTTATATATCCAAGTCCAGCAAAAAATATAGTACCAAAAAGGTTAAGTGCCATATTGGCAAATGCCTGTGTATAGTGTCCTGATTCGAGTAAGAAAAAACTCTCAATAGCAAAGGTAGAGTAGGTTGTAAGTGCCCCTAAAAGACCTGTAATTAAAAAAGTTTTGAGATGAGGCGACAATGTGCTATTAAGATGAAAATAGGCAAAAAGTATCCCTATAAGCAGAGAACCTAGAAGATTGACTGCTAATGTACCAAAAGGCAGTGTATGGGGTATATATTTATTGACTGTACCATTGATGAGTAGTCTGAGTGTAGCACCTAGTGCACCACCACTAGCGACTGCGAGAAGCGTGAGTATATTCATCATCTATTACCTTTTGCATATCATTTTGTAGTACTTCAAACCAATCTTGTGTTGTTGTCTTTACCTCAATTGTAGGCAAAAATGTAAAGTAAACAGTACCACTATGTGCTGTTTTATTGTGTTCATTGAGTACCCATTTACTTCCTGTAATGACTACAGGTTGTACTTTGAGATTAAGCTTTTGGGCTATAATTTTGGTGCCTTGCTTAAAAGGAAGCAGTGCTTGTTTGTCTGTTCTTGTGCCTTCAGGGAAAATGGCTACAGGTCTGTGTAGCTTCTCTTTGGATATTTGTACATCTTTAATGAGTTTAATCAAACCTGCTTTGTTTGCTCTATTTACAGAAATCATCTCTCCATGACGCAAAAGATTTCCAAACCAAGGCGTATCAAAAAGTTCTTTTTTGGCAATCCAGCGTAGATGATTGTTTTGCATAGCTTCCATAGCCACTATATCTATAATACCTTGATGGTTCATCACATAAATATCTGCATCTTTATCCATTGTGCCGATACTTTTTGCTTTTCCTCCTAGCATAAAGAGTGTTAGGGCATTTATTTTATGGACAATACTACTTTTATATTTACCAAAGAGCATTAAAGAAGGAATCATAAAAACAGCAGTATTAAAAGAGATAACAAACGCACCCCAATAAAATCTAATTTTCGCAAAGATCTTCATTTTTTATCCATCCAATGATACCTTTTTGGTATTCAATTTTTTTAAAATTTCCTCGTTCTCCTAAGAGCATAGTGTTGAATTTTTGACTTATTCTTGTGCCAATAGTACTTGTTTGTGTAGGCAAAATATATAAAGGTGCGCCTTGTTTGACACATATTTGTTTATGAGGAATATAAAACGTCAAAAGTGTTATGCTTGCAACCACACCCAATATAAGATAAAAGAAATCCCTTTTCCAGACAAACATCAATAAAAAAAAGAGTGAAAATCCAATGAGTGCATACTTTTTTAGTTTTTCAAATGCATCGACTTTTGGGTTGAGATCTGATTGTGTAGTGACAGAAGCATTCACGACATTAATAGGAATATTGACAGA
>QNZW01000055.1 GCA_003978375.1 Sulfurovum sp. | reverse complement strand
GAATATCTTCGAGAAAAAAGCTTTGACATACTCTATGTCTGTTCCCATTCTGATGATTTAGCATTAGCACTTTTAGAGGATATAAGGTGTGATATGCTGGTTGTAAACTAATCATCAAATGTTTTCAACCTCTTCTCCTATCTTGACGGAAATTATTTCTGACTTTTTCATGGCAATTATTTATGATGAAAAAATACTTCTAAATAAGGGGGAAGGCGTTGAATATCTACTTTAATTCACTATTAAACGCCAAACCATTCAATACTTCAATAACAGATGATACTCAAGTGATAGGTCAATTAAGTATCAAATAAATCATATATCAACATAAAATGTATTTTTTATTTTATGTTGAAAAATATGTCAATATGACATATTTTTGACACATCTACACAAAATATACTATCATTACCCTACAACACTATATAAGGAGTCAAGGATGGAAGGTATGATGAAAGTAAGTTACACTGTCATGTGTAAAAATGATGTGAGCAAAGAAGTCTATTTAAATAATTTACTCAAAAATGAAAAAGTAATGAAAGCCATCAAAAGTGAGTTTGCGACAGGGATTAGAAACTTAGCTCTCTCAACCAAAGAAGAAAGTATAGTCTACATAAAAACACAAAAAGAGGTCTTTACATTTACAGCAAGTAAAAATGACTTTGCAGATTTGCTAGAACTTGCAGAAGAAGATGCACGCAAACATAAACGTCTGAAAAAAGAGTGTGATGGAGTGGAGCTGGTCGATATCGTGACAGTAGACTAACTACCCTTTTTTAGATAGACTAATACTTCTGTATAGTTGCCTTCAAAGGCAATAGGTATTTCACTCTTTTCTATCTGATAATCATACATGGGGTCATAATACTCATGCAAAAGCATCTCTATCCATGTTTTATGAAGTTCTAAATTTCCTGTATCTTCTTGGAAGAGTTATAAGATAATTATGTATAATGCGATTTCTACTTTATAGTGTCCTCATCGCTTAACTGGATAAAGCAGTGCCCTCCTAAGGCGTAGCTCGAGGTTCGAGTCCTCGTGGGGATACCATACCAAGAATGACTCAATTATGCATTTTTTTTCTGCTGATACATATGAATGAAATAAGGGTATGTTATTAAAATTAGCAAGAGATAAAGCAATTATTTCAAACTAATTTTGATAGTTAATACATAAATTCAAAAACATATGCAAGTTATCATTATCACCTCATATAACTATCATACCCTCATACTTCTCTATGCTTTACCCATACTACAGCACTATTTAGGTAAAATCCTTTTACTAAATTTACTTACCGAGTAAACCAAAAACTCATTTGTTTAAGGAACATACTATGCTACATACTTGCAAAAAAGCCTATATTACCACACCTATTTATTATGTGAATGATATTGCTCATATTGGTCATGCGTATACGACTATTATTGCCGATACCCTTGCACGGTATTCTCGACTTTCTGGATTGGATACTTTTTTTCTTACAGGGACCGATGAACATGGTCAAAAAATAGAAGAAGCTGCCAAACAAAGAGGTGAAAGCACACAAGCCTATGCTGACAAGATATCTGCTACATTTAAAAATCTTTGGGATGACTTTGATATCTCTTATGATAAGTTTATTAGGACCACAGATGCAGCACATATGCAAGGGGTACAAAAAGCCTTTTTGAAGATGTATGAAAATGGAGATATCTATAAAGACACCTACAAAGGACACTACTGTATCTCTTGTGAGACTTTTTTTCCTACTATTCAACTGGTGGATGATGAGTTTTGTCCTGAGTGTGGCAAGAGTACGACTATCGTAGAAGAAGAGAGCTATTTTTTTAAACTTTCTGCTTATGAAGACAAACTTTTAGCATGGTATAATGATAATCCAGACTGCATTTTGCCACGAAGCAAAAGAAATGAAGTGATTCGTTTTGTAGAAGGGGGGTTACAAGATCTTTCTATCACTAGAACTTCTTTTGATTGGGGAGTTAAACTGCCTTCGCAAATCGATGATCCAAAGCATGTGATGTATGTGTGGCTCGATGCACTTATGAACTATGTAACAGCCCTTGGGTATGGTACAGATGATGCCAATATGGACTATTGGCCTGCACGTGTACAACTCATAGGAAAAGATATTTTGCGTTTTCATGCCATCTACTGGCCTGCATTTTTGATGAGTCTTGGTTTGCCACTGCCCAAACATATTGCAGCACATGGCTGGTGGACACGCGATGGCGAAAAGATGTCCAAATCTAAAGGAAATGTAGTCAATCCCAAAGAGGTGGCTGATGCCTATGGACTTGATAACTTTCGTTATTTTATGCTTCGTGAAGTGCCTTTTGGTGGGGATGGAGACTTTAGCCAAAAAGCATTGATTGACCGTATTAACTCTGATTTGGGTAATGACCTTGGTAATTTACTCAACCGTCTTATAGGGATGAGTGGCAAATACTTTGAAGGAAAAGTCGATACTTCAGATGTCGCCACATATTATCAAAGTGAGCTTGATGAAGTGCATGCCTCTTTAGCCAAGCTAGAGCCTCTATTGTTTGAGATGCAAATACATCGTTATCTAGAAGAGCTTTGGAGACCTTTGACTGTGGCAAACAAAGCCATAGATATGTACCAGCCATGGACACTCATGAAAGAAGGCAAAGAGAAAGAAGCAATGGCACTCAATGGACTCATCGCTACCATTCTTGCCAAAGTCTCTATCATGCTCTATCCTGTGATGCCTGAAGTATGCACCAAGATTGCTTCTAGTTTACATTTTGTGATAGACCATCACAATTGGACAAGACTTGCCAAAGGTACAACACTGTTAGATACGTTTACGTTAGAGAAGATTGATCCTCTTTTTCCTCGTATAGAAGAGCCTCTTTTGACACAAATCGAGCCACAAGACAGTGCCAAGCCAGATAAAAAACAGAAGAAAACAGAAGAAAAAACTGAAGGTATCGCACTTATAGGCATAGACCAATTTTTTCAAACATCACTTAAAGTAGGTACTGTTATAGAAGCAAATGAGGTGCCAAAAAGTAAAAAATTACTTTTGCTTCAAGTCGATGTAGGAGAAGCAACACCTAGGCAAATAGTAGCAGGAATTAAAGAGTGGTACAGTGCTGAAGAGATGCTTGATACACAAGTTTGTGTGGTTGCCAACCTAAAACCAGCAAAACTCATGGGACTGCTAAGTCAAGGTATGTTACTCGCTGCTAAAGATGAAAATGGATTATGTATGATACGTCCAGAAAAGCCAAAAACGGCTGGCACCCCCATAGGTTAATATGAAAATAGAAGATATTTTAAACCTTACTGAAGGTACATTAACCAATACACCACAAATACAAGCCATAGAAGCTGCAACGGTGTATCAATCAAAAGTTGAGCATGGTGATCTCTTTTTCTCTTCTAACCAAGAAGAGATAGACCAAGCCATACAAAATGGTGCATATGCCATCGTCTATGATGATGACGCTATTCTCAAAAAAGACGAAGAGATTGCATGGATCAAAGTCTCAGATATTCAATTAGCTGCATTCAAACTTATTCGTTATGTGATTATCAGAAAAGAGGCACAATTCTTTTTACTTTCTGAGCATGAGATGACCTTTTTAAAGATGATACTTACACATAAAACCAATATTGACTTTATTGCCAATGATTGGCGTAAGGCATTTGAACAGATACTCAACTCAGATGGTATTCTTTATGTAGGTACAGACAAAGCATTAATGAAGCTTATCAAACCTGATGTAGAAAAACTAGCACGTGATGTAGATGGATATCCTGTTTTTGATACGCTGTTTAAAACCACATTTAAAGTAGGTGGTTATGTCTATCAAGAAAAAGATTTAATTCCTTTTCATTTGGAGTATTTGTTACGTGTGATTGACTTTTGTGATACCCATACTCTCCCTTATGATTTAGAACGTTTACGCTATACCAAACACTTCACGCCTGTTTTTATTGATACACAGCTCAATAGCATCAAAGCAGGTAAAAGTGATAAAGTTGCTATTTTTACTGACAATATTAACGATATTGTAGAAGCACGTGAATATATCAAACGTTCCAATAATTGGGTCAAAGGTATAGTCCTAACCCCACCTAAGACTAAAATACCAAATATTGACCGTCCTCATTGGTTTGAAACAGAAGAAGAGGTAAGAGAAATCCTTAAGAACACGCTTTTTAACTATGCCTTTATTTATAATGCCAATAAACGTATTTTACATACAATAAAAGAGGAATACAGTCTTTTTTAACCCTTTATAACCTAACTTTATAGTATTTACTTGTAAAATGATATATAGTTTGGAACGTAATTCATTATAAAAAGGGATACTAATGAAAAAAATTTATTTAATTTTACAGTTGGGTAAGTTATTTATTGTATGAAATCTCTTATCAAACCCACCATTAAGCACTTCTATTATCTGCTTTTACTTTTTTTAGAAGCATCTATTCTTGTCTTGCTTGTTGCTCTTGTATACAATATGATCTCAATGC
>QNZW01000127.1 GCA_003978375.1 Sulfurovum sp. | reverse complement strand
AGTACACGCCCAAAACTCAGATATCTTTGATGTACTCTCATATATCGCATACCATCGTGACATCATGCCACGACTCGAACGAGCATCTAAAGCAGAGCTTAGACTTATAGGATATGACAAAGCCAAGCAGGTATTTCTGAACTTTGTATTAAAACAGTATGTAGATGAGGGTGTTAAAGAGCTAGATGACACACGTCTCAAAAACCTATTAGAACTCAAATATAACTCCATACATGATGCCAAAGAAGTTTTGGGTGATATAAAGAGCATACGAGAAGCATTTATAGGGTTTCAGAAGTATTTGTATGAAGTGGGATGAATATGAAAGAGATAAACGAACAACTCATCACATGACTATCTAAGAATCTTATTTTGGTTTATGGGTAGGGTTTGCATGTTGGGATTATACTTGAATTTATCTATAAAATTCAATAAAATAGTGACAAAAATATGAAGATTAATTTGGTATTGCAATATATCTTTGATATAATGAAATTTGTTTTTATGATATAAAAAGGAAAAAGATGGAAAATTATAATGATGATTGTAAGCCAATTTCGGTCAAAGAATGGATAATCACAGGTATTATAGCTTCTATACCCATTGTAGGTATAGTGATGATGTTCGTGTGGGCGTTCAAAAAAGATACCAATCCAAATAAAGCAAACTGGGCAAAAGCGATGCTCATAGTAGGTGCTATCATGATAATTATTATGCTTATTGTATCAAGTTCAATGCCCTCATACATGAGCATGACAGAATCTACAATTATAGGGTCAACACCAATACCAGCGACTGCACCATAAATCTTAATACAATAGAGATTTCTATGGGTGCACTTGAAGCATTGAGTCAGATAGTGAATTTTGGGTAGATACCCATGCCTTTAAATTTTTAATTTCAATACATTTTTACCAAATATTTGCTATATTAAAAACAGAACAACAAAGGTAAATAATGTCAGAAGAACCCAAAAAAGTACCACAATTTACACACTTGCATCTGCATACAGAATACTCTTTGTTAGATGGTGCAAATAAGATAAAAGCACTTGCTACGAAGATAAAAGAGCAGGGTATGACTTCTGTAGCTATGACTGATCATGGCAATATGTTTGGGACGATTGATTTTTATAATACGATGCGAAAAGAGGGGATTAAGCCTATTATTGGGATGGAAGCTTATGTGCATAACCAAGAGGATCTTGGTGACAAATCTGTGCGTCAGCGTTTTCATCTTTGTTTGTATGCCAAAAATGATATAGGATACAAAAATTTGATGTATCTCAGCTCACAAGCGTATATACAAGGGTTTTATTACTATCCACGTATTAATTGGGACTTGCTCAAAAATCATGCTGAAGGGCTTGTCTGTTCGAGTGCTTGTTTGCAAGGTGAAATCAATTGGAATCTCAATCTTTCAGACAAAAATATTAAATTTGGAGCACAAGGATATGAAGAAGCAAAGAGTGTAGCACTTAGATACAAAGAGGTATTTGGTGATGATTTTTACTTGGAGTTGATGCGTCATGGCATTGGTGATCAACATCGTATCGATAAACAAATTATACAGCTAAGTCAAGAGACAGGCATCAAGATAATAGCCACCAATGACACCCACTACACTGAACAAAAAGATGCAGATGCCCATGAGGCATTTATGTGTATCGCAATGAACAAACTTTATGATGATCCCAACCGTTTGCGTCACTCTGTACATGAGTTTTATGTCAAGTCTCCAGAGCAGATGGCAACACTCTTTGCGGATATTCCTGAAGCGTTAGAAAATACACAAGAGATAGCCAATAAATGTAACCTAGAGATAAAGCTAGGTGACCCTACACCCCCTAACTTTAAGTTTGCTAGAGAACGAGCAAAAGAGTCCAACATAGTGTTGCCTCATCCTGAGGTAGAATACTCTTTGGAGAATGACATTGTGCTCTTTGTAGAGGAGTCAAAAAGAGGACTAGAAAAACGTCTTAAAATAGTGCCAGAAGAGAAACATCAAGAGTATCGTGATAGGTTACAAGTAGAGATGGATATCATTAATGATATGAAGTTCCCTGGATATATGCTCATCGTTTGGGATTTTGTAGATGCTGCTAAGCAGATGGGTATCCCTGTGGGACCTGGGCGTGGTTCTGCTGCGGGGTCTTTGGTAGCTTTTTCACTAGGCATTACCGATATTGACCCTATGCCTTATGGACTGCTTTTTGAGAGATTTCTCAACCCTGAGCGTATCTCCATGCCAGATATCGATATGGACTTTTGTCAGGCACGTCGTCAAGAGATACTTGATTATGTGGTAGAGAAATATGGGCGTGTGAATGTGGCACAGATTATTACCTTTGGTAAGCTACTTGCCAAAGGGGTCATACGTGATGTGGCACGTGTACTTGATATGCCATACTCCAAAGCAGATGCTATGGCGAAGCTTATTCCTGATGAGCTAGGGATTGACCTTAAAGGCTCTTACGAGAAAGAGCCTAAGATTAAAGAACTTTTAGAGTCAGACCCTCAAGCAAAACGTACTTGGGAGTATGCTTTAGCACTTGAAGGACTCAATCGTAATGCAGGTACACATGCTGCAGGTGTGGTTATCTCAAACGAACCATTATGGCAAAAAACACCACTTTTTAAGCCAACAGGGCTAGATACACTGGCTACACAATATTCGGGCAAGTATGTCGAAGATGTGGATTTAATCAAGTTTGACTTTTTGGGGCTTAAAACACTCACTGTTATAGAAGAAGCGTTGCAGCTTGTTGAACGTCGTCATGGGAAGCGTATCAATTTTGTAGAAGAGAACATCGAAGATTCTAAGGTCTATGAATATATAGGAAAGGGTGATACTCTTGGACTTTTTCAGATAGAATCATCTGGTATGCAAGATCTTGCGAAAAAGCTTAAGCCTAATGGCTTTGAAGATGTTATTGCGATGCTTGCACTCTATCGTCCTGGTCCTATGGAGTCTGGTATGCTCGATGACTTTGTCGAGCGTAAACATGGACGTCAGAAGATTACGTATGCTTTCCCAGAACTAGAGCCTATACTTAAGCCTACCTATGGAGTCATTGTTTACCAAGAACAGGTAATGCAGATAGTGCAGACCATTGGTGGATTTAGTCTTGGTGGTGCCGACTTGGTACGTAGGGCGATGGGTAAGAAGATTAAAGAAGAGATGGACAAACTCCAAGGTGAATTTGCTGATGGTGCAGTAAAAAAAGGCTTTGATAGACAAAAAGCTGTTGAACTTTTTGACCTCATTGTAAAGTTTGCTGGGTATGGATTTAATAAATCGCACTCAGCGGCATATGCGATGATTACGTTTTATACTTCTTATTTGAAGTGTTATTACCCAACAGAGTTCATGGCAGCCATCTTAACACTGGAAAAAAACAATACAGATAAAGTGGTCAAATATGTCGATGAGCTCAAACATATGGGCATTAGGCTTTTGCCACCAGATATTAACAAATCAGGACTTGTCTTTGAAGCACGTAATATCGATGGTGAAGAGGTCGTTATGTTTGGTATGGGAGCTATTAAGGGTGCAGGGGATATTGCTATCAATACGATGTTGGAGGCTAGGGCAGAGAAGGAGTTTGAAGATTTTTCTGATTTTGTTTCGCGTATTGATGCTGCCAAGGTCAATAAAAAGGTGATTGAGTCATTGATTAAGGCAGGTGCTTTTGATAGCTTTGGTTATTCACGCAAGGCGATGCTCTCGCAAATTGAAGATATTATAGAGATGTCCAAAAAAGCAGCAGATGCAAAAAAACAAGCAATGGGTTCGCTTTGGGGTGATGATGCAGAGATGACCACAGTCAAACTAGAGTTACAAAATATGGAAGAGTTTGAACCTATGGAGATACTAGAGATGGAAAAAGAGTCTTTGGGCTTTTATGTCTCTGGACACCCTTTAGACAAATATCGTGAGACACTTGATAGCATTGAGTATACATTAAGCTCAGAAATAGATGAACTCGCAGATGGATCTCAAGCGATGTTTATAGGAAAAATAGAAAATATCACAGAGAAGATAAGTAAAAAAGGCAATAAATTTGGTATTGCCAATATTATGGATTTGCATGGAAATATAGAACTGATGCTTTTTGAAAATAGACTCAAAGAACTCGAAGAGGATTTTGATCTTACAAAACCTATTGCTTTTAAGGTTAAAATCACTAAAGATGGTGACTTTACACGTATGAATATACTTAAAATTTCTAATATTAAAGATGCCAAAAAGACGAAAGTAAAAGTAGAAAAGGAGATTAAACATATACCAGAACCTGAGCAACCACCGCTCATCTTGGCACTTAATCTTATGCCAGATGCCAAGACTGTAGAAGAGCTGATGTGTTTGGTAGAACGCCATCCTGGCAAACGACCTTTAGAGTTACATATTAAATCTAAACTAGCAGACGTGATTATAGAATCAAAGATGAAGGTGAGTGAACTTATTATAGAAGAGGCAAAAGAGATTGGAGTTTTTTTAGAAGAAAGCTT
>QNZW01000145.1 GCA_003978375.1 Sulfurovum sp. | reverse complement strand
CTAAAATACTCACACTAGCACCTTCTCTTCCAAACACAGGTTTACGTACTTGTTTTTGGTTTGCTAAAGGTACAAAAGAAGTTTCTAAAAGCAATGAATGATTTGGATATAAATCCCAAAGTATTTTTAACATGCCTTTACTCTGAAAGAGCAAAGTATAGGCAGGATTAAGAATAATGGCTTTTTGATTTTGAAGGATATTTGTAAGTATCATAGCCAAATCAGGTTCTTCTAATGCAATATCTTCCCAGGGAAGAAGTTTAAACCATAATTCATAATTTTTATCATGATAATGGATACCTTCCGTGGGAGAGAACTCTATTTCATCAATATAAGCAAATTCGGTGTTAAATCCAGACTCTGTGGCGATGTGTTGTAAAAGTCTAACGGTATTTTCTTCTTCCATGTTGCCTTTGATAGAGGTAAATAAAAAAAGCCACTCTTCATATTTTTTTTCAAATGCAGATACATCTTCTTCTAGTGTAACCAAACGTTTAAAATTGTCTAAAAGTGCTTCGTAAAGTGCATTAAATTGATGTGATTCTTCTAAATTATTTTGTTTAAGTATAGCCCATTGGATAATGGCTGTTTCAAAAAGTGCTGTGGGTGTATCTGCATTAAATTCTATGAGTTTAATAGGTTTACCATCAATACCACCAGCCAAATCAAAACGTCCATATAGATGCCAATGTACATCATTTTCCCATGAATTTTTAATAATATCTATAAGATTAAAAGGGATGCCTATTTCATGAAAAAGATTGTTTTGAACCACATAGTCACCTGCTGCTATATACATGTCATAAAGCGTATTTGTTGCTTCATAGTAGGCATTGGCTTCTTCTTCTGAGACAATCACTAAGGTGTCTGAGATATAACTACTCTCATCAGAATCTGTATGCCAAACAAAGCCTAAAGTTTCTAAATAATCAGTATCTAATGGTTCTACTTTTTGCAAAGATACCATTATCAACCTCCAAAGAAGCCACCACGACTTCTTGAGCTTGACCTTCTGTTACCAAAAAATCCTTTACGAGAAGATTTTCTTGCACGTGTGGATTTTCTTTTTGTAAATGATTTTTTACTTCTTGTGTAAGTAGAGGGAGATTTGTATCCAGCTTTACGGTTGTTTTGATAGTTTTGATTACCAAAAAGTTTAGACCCTATCCAAGAACCTATCATAGCGCCTGCAATACTAGAAAGCACTACTTCTCCTAGACCCATACCACCTTGTTGTGTGGCTTGATCAATCTCTTTGGTAAGATTAGAAGTTCCATTGTCTATTTTAATATTTTCTTTTTTTACTAAAATATCTAGCTCTTCTGTGGTAAGTACGCGTTCTACACCATCTAGTTGTTTAAGAACTATACGTGTTTCATCGGCTGGAAATTCATCTTTAATCTGATATTTTCCAGGTGACACCTCTTCAATAATAACAAAGGCACCTTTTGCCTGTACTTGTTCTTCTTGTTGTTTAGAGCTACTGGTACAGCCTGTAATGCCTGTTACAAGTAATGTTCCTAAGCCCGTAGCGGTGGCAATAGTAGACAATTTTTTGATATGTTTCATTGTGTAAAGTCCCTGAAAAAAGTTAGTAGATAATCATATCAAAAAATGATTAATGGTTTGTATCAAAGAGGAAAAAACCTCTTTATTGAGAAGGAAGAGGTTTTGTTTAGTCCATTTGTTTTCTTAAGAAAGTAGGTACATCTAGAAAATCTTCATTTTCTCCATCATACCCACCAACCACTTTTCGTCCACCTAAAGATGAAATAGTATTGATATTGTGTTGTGAATTTGAACCCAAAAGCGTACCTTGTGTTTTAGGCGTAGATTCCGTCTCTGCAATAGCATTTTTATCTTCAAAACCTGTGGCTACAATGGTAATTCTTACTTCGTCGATATCCATATTGTCATTGGTTGTTGTACCAAATATTACAGCAGCATCTTCATCTGCACTCTCTTCTACGATATTCATAGCCTCACCAATTTCCATAATAGGATAATCTGGATGAATATCAAAGTGTACAAGTACACCCATGGCACCATCAATAGAAATATTATCTAAAAGTGGAGATTCAATGGCTGCTTTGGCTGCATCATATGCTGCATTTGGTCCTACACTGTATCCTGAACCCATCAGTGCCAAGCCTCGATGACTCATTACTGTTTTGACATCAGCAAAGTCAAGGTTGATATCATTGTCACCGTGAGAAAGAATGACTTTAGAAATACCACCCACAGCTTGTGCTAAGATATCATCTACCATTTTAAAACTCTCTTTAATACCAAGATTTTTTTCTACAATAGAGAGAAGTTTTTCATTGGGAACAACAATAATAGAATCACTTTCGCGTTTAAGTTCTTCTAAGCCTTCTTTTGCAAGTTTTGTTCTTTTTCGTCCCTCAAATTTAAAAGGACTTGTAACAATAGCAACAGTAAGTGCACCTACTTCTTTTGCAGCTTGTGCAATAATAGGTGCGGCTCCTGTACCTGTTCCCCCGCCAAGACCTGCAGAGATAAAGACAATATCTGATCCCTCAAGCATCTCTTTAATATCATCAAAGCTTTCTAGTGCAGCTTCTCTTCCTTTTTCAGGCACCATTCCTGCTCCAAGACCTCTTGTAGCATTCATCCCTAATTGCATTTTGTATGGAGCAAGTGATGACTCCAATGCTTGTGCATCTGTATTGGCTGCAATAAGATCAATACTATGAATACCTTCTTGTATCATATGATTAATCATATTTCCACCACCACCACCTACACCAATTGCTTTTATTTTAGCACCATTGGTGTGACATTTTGTTTCGACTATATCTATTTCAAACTCTTCCATTTCTATTGCCCTTTCCTTATATAATTTTTTAAATTTTGTTTCATTAAAAAAGTTGCTTCGCCCAGTTTGTTAACTTTCTTATAGGATTATTGTACTCTTCTGAGATATTAGGTAAATCATCAAATGAAAATGCATTTTCTTTATCAAAAGACGTTTTATTCTCTTCGTCTTTATGTGTATTTATGGCTTCATCTTTTTTATGTTTTGCTGATTTAATATCTTCTACTTCGTTAATTGTGTTTTTTATTTTAATATCACTAAGATTTTCTTCATTTATATCCTTTGAATGCAATAATTCTTGTTGAAAATTAATTTCATATTGTGTATATTCTCCTGCTGAGTACAAAAGTAAACCTAGTACAGTAGAATAGGCAGGATCTTTGAGCTCATCAAATAGGTCTTCAATGCTTCTGTTTACTTTTTCAATACGCACAGGCATTGAAGGAAAAATAGATTGCGCGAGTTCTCTCATACCTTTAAGCTTAGTCATCCCACCAGTAAGAATGACACCCGCACCAATTTGTCCTTTAAGTGTAGATTTTTCAAGTGAATTTGCAAGAAGAATGAGTGTCTCTTCAATACGAGAAAAAATAACAGAATGTACTATTTCTAAAGAAACACTGTTGTGGTTTTCTTCATCACCGATGATGGGAAGCTCTATAGACTCATTGCTGGTCTCTGTGAGATTTCCATGCATTAGTTTAACATTTTCGGCTATTTGTAAAGGCGTATGTAGTGCCATGGATAAATCATTGGTAATATGGTTTGAGCCTACACCTAAAAAATCATTATAACGAATCGAATTTCCTATATGGATGACAATATTAGATGTTTGACCACCAAGATCTATAACGGCAACACCAAGTTCTTTTTCATCTTCTCCCATAGTAGCAATAGCTGAAGCATAACCATTTAGTACAATACCTTCTATTTCTACGCCAGCAGATCTTACGGCTTTTTTAAGATTAGAAAGATTTGATTTTTGTGTCATAATAATGTTGACATCTACTTCCATACGACTTGCATTCATGCCATAAGGATCTTCGATAGAGTCTTGTTCATCTACCCTAAAATTATAAGGCAGTACATGAATGATTTCATATTCAGTAGGTACATTTGCATTATATAGTGCTGTTTGCATCACACGATTAATCTCTTTAATCGAAATATCTTTATGTGGGATATTGACAACACCAGTAGAAAGAAGACTTTTAGCATAAGCATTGGAAATGGAAATTGTTGCAGATGTAATATTTGATCCTGCAATACGTTTTGCATCATTTATAGCTTTTTTAATGGCTTTAGAGGAGAGTTCAATGTTTGTGATAACCCCTTTTTTAATCCCTTGTGATTTGGAAATACCATGACCTTGAATTTTGACTTTAGCGTCTACAATCTCAGCTATAATAGCACATATCTTTGTGGAACCGATATCTATAGCTAAGATTGTTTTACTCAATTTGTAAGCCCTCTCACATAAGTTTGTGTCGGATATTTTTTATCTAGCACTTTTAAAAAGTTTGCATCAAATACTGTTTTTTTCATTCGTTCTACCGTCTGTTTTACTGAAGTTGTACTATTGTCATCTACTGCCAACAACTTTTGCTCAATGATAGTATACACAACAATCTTATCAAATATGCTTATAATACCCTTTTCTTTATTAGATGTAAAGAGTTTTTGTAAAAATTG
>QNZW01000056.1 GCA_003978375.1 Sulfurovum sp. | reverse complement strand
TCCAACATAACGAGAGATAAACCCATCTTGACCCACCAAATCAACATCAATCTTGTCTGAAATCACTTTCCAATCTTCAAGTAAACTTTCATCATTTAGTCTCAAAGTCGCTATAACTACTATTTCGTTCATGTATCATCCTCATTATTGTATTGTAAAATAACAATAATACCATGATTTTTGCTACCTTATCTTTTTAAGTTCTAAAAAATTTTTGAATTATGCTCACTATAAAATCTCAATTAAAGTGTGTCTCTTAATACCATAGCATAGTGCAATACTACAAGATTAAGCAAAAAGATGCCCATAGATGATGCTTTGGAAAAAAATCTTTGTTTGGGTGTTTTTTCTTTATGTAGGGTCATCATGCTAATAATCATATGTATCACAGTAAATACAAAAATAATGGCAACAAAATAAAGTTTGATACGTAAAGCATCAACTATTTCATTGGTCACATTTGAAAAGAGTATATCAAGTAAACCATTATTGTGTATCATCGTATAGCCAGTAATAAGCAATATAATAAGTGCACCTGTCTCAAAATAACCATAAATAGGACCAATACGAGGATACACAGCCTCTTGATCTTCTTTGTTTCGTAGGCTTATGCCTAAAACAAACATAAAAAATGCCCCGCCTATCCATGCAATGGCGGCCACTAGATGTAGATGTATTGCCCAGCCCATTAATACTTTTCTTGTTCAATATAGAGCATTAGCTATCCAACTTTAAGACAGCCATAAATGCCTCTTGTGGGACTTGTACTTTACCTATAGACTTCATACGTTTTTTACCTGCTTTTTGTTTTTCCAAAAGTTTTCTTTTACGCGTAATATCGCCACCATAACATTTTGCTGTTACATTTTTACCCATCGATTTTACATTGGAGCGGGCAATAATATCATTACCTACACTTGCTTGAATAGCCACTTCAAAAAGTTGTCTTGGGATAAGTTCTTTTAGCTGTGCAACAAAAGCAAGTCCACGATTACGTGCTTTATCTCGTGGTACAATAATAGAGAGTGAGTCTACAATATCTCCCGCCACACGAATGTCAAGCTTTACCAAATCACCCACTTTAAATCCTATAGGTTCATAATCAAAACTTGCATAGCCTTTGGTAATAGATTTTAATTTATCATAAAAATCCATCACTATTTCATTCATAGGAATATCATATTCCAAAAGTACACGTGTTTCATTGAGATAATCCATTTTTATTTGAATCCCACGACGGTCATTAAGCAGTTTAATCAAATTACCCAAATACTCTTGTGGAGTTAAAATAGTTGCTTTTACATACGGTTCATAAATAGTATCAATCTTTTGAGGTTCTGGGAGTTCAGAAGGATTTTGTATCTCTAGCTCTTCACCATTGGTCTGCTTAACTTTATACACAACAGTTGGTGCAGTAGCAATGAGCTCTAAATTAAATTCACGCTCCAAACGCTCTTTAATCACTTCCATATGAAGCATACCTAAAAATCCTGTTCTAAATCCAGAACCCAATGCCATAGAACTCTCAGGTTCAAAACTCAAAGAGGAGTCATTTAATTTCAGTTTATTCAGTGCATCACGCAAATCTTCAAATCTGTCTGTATCTATAGGATAAATTCCTGCAAATACAAAAGGTTTGGCTGGTTCAAATCCTCCAATAATTGTATCGGTGGGATTTTTAGCATCAGTGATGGTATCTCCTACTTGTAACTCTTCTACTGTTTTTAATCCAGTAATGACAATGCCCACTTCACCTGTACGAATTTCATCTGTTTTAATAGGTGCGATAGGATTGGGATACATCAAATCAAGCACCGTATGTTCTTCTTTGGTTCCCATTATTTTAATATTTTGACGTTTTTTAATGCTACCCTCAAAAACACGTACCAATGCCAAAGCACCCAAATAATTATCAAACCAACTGTCATAAATCAATGCTTTTGTGGGTGCATCTTCTTTGCCATTTGGTGCAGGAATACGATCAACTATCGTATCAATAAGTGCTGCCACCCCTAATCCTGTTTTAGCAGATACCAAATTGTGCTCTGTCGCATCAATACCAATAGCCTCTTCTAGTTCAGTTAAGACCTTATCTGGATCAGCAGCTGGAAGATCTATTTTATTTACTACAGGCAGTAACTCCAAATCATTCTCTATGGCAATGTAGACATTGGCAATTGTTTGGGCTTCTACACCTTGTGCGGCATCTACGATAAGCAAAGCACCCTCACAAGAAGCCAAAGAACGACTTACCTCATAAGAAAAATCAACATGCCCTGGTGTGTCAATAAGATTTAGAATATAAGGTTCTCCATCTTTTACATAATCCAAACGCACTGATTGAGCTTTAATGGTAATGCCACGCTCTTTTTCAATGTCCATCGTATCCATCACTTGTGACATTTGACGATCACTAACCGCCCCACACTCTTGTATGATACGGTCTGCAAGTGTAGACTTACCATGATCAATATGTGCAATAATAGAAAAATTTCGTATGTTTTTTTGAGGTACTTTATTTGCCAATTTATTTCCTAATGTTACAAGATGAAGTTAAAAACTTCCCTGCAAAATTTAATTATGTATTTGCTTCAAACAGTGAATTAACACTTTCGTTATTTTGTACTCTTCTTATCACCTCACCAAGCATTGGTGCTGTAGAGAGCATTTTAATCTTATCACATCTTTGCTTCATAGGAATGGTATTTGCAACCACCAGTTCATCAAGGTCACCTGATGCTATACGATCATACGCTGGACCAGACAACACAGGGTGAGTACAACATGCCATTACAGAGTTTGCACCAAGCCCTTTGAGTGCGGCTGCTCCTTTTATCATGGTACCTGCGGTGTCTATCATATCATCAATCAAGATAATATCTTTTCCTTTTACATCCCCAATGATATTCATCACTTCAGATTCGTTGGCTTTTTCACGACGTTTATCTACAATCACCATATCAAGACCTAATTTATTGGCAAAATATCTTGCTCTTGCAACCCCACCAATATCAGGAGAAGCAATCACTGGATTTTTAAAATTTTTAGATTTAATATAATCTATAAATAAAATAGCCCCATACAAATTATCCACAGGAATATTGAAAAATCCTTGTATTTGTGAGGCATGTAAATCTACAGTTACCATACGTGTAATCCCTGATTTTTCCATCAAGTCTGCTACAAGCTTTGCCGTAATAGGCACTCTTGGTGCAGCCTTTCTGTCTTGTCTTGCATATCCATAATAAGGCACTACCGCTGTGATAGATTTTGCTGATGAACGCTTTAGTGCATCAGTCATAATAAGCAATTCCATCAAATTTGAATTGGCTGGTGCAGAGGTAGGCTGAATGATAAAAACATCTTTCCCTCGAACAGATTCAGAAATCTGTACAGAAATTTCACCATCTGAGAAACGTTTGATAGTTGCCTCAGAGAGAGGCATTTCAAGATATTTAGCTATCTCTTTGGAGAGCTCAGGGTTAGATGTGCCAGAAAATATCATATATCCGCTCATGAATAAATAACCTTTTTGTGAGTAGTTTAGTTGAATACGCGTATTTTACACAAAACATCATAAAAAGGTGATTTAAAGCTCTAGCATATTACACTTATGCCATATTTATCACTTAACTCAAATGGATTATAGATTTGGGGTTTAAAATTATGGAAAAAAATGATACGAAAATTTTTTAGAAAAAAAGCTTCTAAAAAAGGTAAATTAGATACCTTTTTAGAAAAATACAACCTTCCACGAGCCTATTTTAATATCAATAGAAAAATGATAACAAGAGGGGTGTTTGTAGGTCTATTTTGGGGTTTTATTCCTATGCCTATGCAGATGTTAGCTGTCATTGCCACTACCCCATTTATACGTTTCAATGTACCTATTGCCATTGCTATGGTTTGGCTCTCCAATCCTTTTACAATGCCTCCTATGTACTATATGGAGTACCTTACGGGCAATTTTTTGTTAGGCAGAGAAGGCGTAGACAATATAGAACTTACTTTAGATTGGTTTTCTAACAATATGAGTAATATTTTTGTTCCCTTGTATGTCGGTACAGCCTTTTATTCTATTGTCGTCTCGGCACTTATTTATTTTATACTCAATTGGCTTTGGATACGTTCGGTAAAAGAGGAAAAATTGGGGAAAAATGAGAAAATAAAAAAACAGAAGCGTTAATAGCTTTTGGTTGCATTAAGTGACAATCTTTAATATTTCTCTTAAGTCCTTCACCTCTATAGAATGGGTTGCGGCTTCACGAAGGATAGGTTTTGCACAAAATGCCACACGGGTATGAGCATGAGCAAACATACTCAAATCATTGGCACCATCACCTACTACTAAGGTATTTTCAGGGCTTATCCCTAAAAGTGCTTGAAGACGCACAAGCATATCACCTTTGGCTTCTGAATACATCATTTCACCCCCTACTTCTCCCGTTAGTACACCATTTTGTGCGTGGAGAAAATTAGAAAAATCTGCATCTATACCTAGTTTTTTACAGGCTGGTTTGGTTGCATCTCTAAACCCTCCAGAAAAACAAATCACTCTATATCCTTGTGCTTTAAGCCCTGAAACAACTTCCATTGCACCAGGCATCATAGGAAGATGCTTGCATATCTCTTCTACTTTACTTTGAGGTAAACCCTTTAAAAGTGCCACACGCTTAACCAAAGAATCATAAAAATCCAAATCTCCAGCCATTGCTTGGCTGGTAATCTTTACCACTTCTTCTTTAAAGCCAAGCTCTTCTGCAAAAAAATCAATCGTTTCCCCATCCATAAGTGTAGAATCAAAGTCAAAGACTGCCAATTTAGACATCAAATTTACCTTTTTTTGTAGGGTAAGTGTTGTTATTGAACTATATTCAATCTAGGTTAAAAACCCACCCTACAGAATTATTTAGATAGAATTATAACAATAAATCTATAATATAACGAGAAGCCTATGTTTGAAAAATTTTGTGATGTATTATGCCTTGAAAAAGAATTCATTACAGTAGAGATAAACCCACCCCATGGTGCATCTATCGATAGCATTATTGCTGAAATTAAAAAATATAATTTACAAGACAAAGTCACAGGATTTTCGTGCACAGATAACCCCTTAGCCAAACTTAAAATGTCTGGGGTACTCTCTGCCATTAAAGTACAACAGGCCTTTAAAAAACCAGTCATCGCAACCATGAGTATGAGAGATAAAAACAAGCTCTCACTTCAATCTACATTGCTTGGAGCAAATGATTTTGATTTACGCTGTATTTTAGCCCTCACAGGAGATCCTGCAAAATTTTCTGACCAGCCGGAAGTTAAAGGGGTATTAGAAAGAGATTCTACCCTACTTTTAAGCATCATTTATCATCTAAACAATGGTGTAGACTACTCCAACAAAGCATTACATCCAAAACCAAAACCTATTTATCCTTTTGCTGTTACAAATGCTTATGCAAAAGATATGAATAGTCTCAAAAAACGTATGGTAAAAAAACTCAATTACGGTGCGCGTGCCATTATTACTCAACCTGTCTATGATATAGACAACGCTAAAGAGTTACTTGCTCTTTTTGAAGAAGCCAAAACACTGAGTATCAGAGATACTGCCAAAGAAGCACATTTGGTCTTAGGACAATTTCCTATTGTTCGTGCAAAAACGGCTAATTTTATTGATGATAAGGTCCCTGGTATCAATGTACCAAAAGCAATTATAGATGAGATGAATCTAGCAGCAATGGATGGAGAAACGAAAGAACAAGAAGTGGGTTTTGCTCTCTCTAAAAAGATATTTGATGAAATCATGCAAACGCATGGCAAAGTACATCTCATGACACACAATCGATTTGATTTGTGTGCACAATTAATAGGATAGTATAGATTAAATCCTAATACCATTATAAGTCATAGTGTCAGAATCTTGGTTATTTTTAAAATTTACTTCACCATTTCCTTCTTCTATGCTGGCACTTAATACAAAGTTGCCTTTTTGGTTGGCTGGTATTTTAAATACACCCGAAAGCTTAATGTGTTTACGCGTATGTGGAGGATACTTTCCATTATTACCAATGTATCGCAATTTATATTTAATGGGTGTTTCTTGTAATTCCCACTCATGATTGGATGCATCAAGAGTGAATGTTAATTTATTATCTTTAACAATATCAATAATCACATCACCACTATTACTCACTGAATTATATTCTGAAATTTGTAGATCTAATGCAACTTTTTTACTTCCACTACCTAACAATGTAGTAGGAGTAACACTTAGCACAATATCATATTCGGCTGATATTTTTGTGTAGGTAAATTGACTTTTCTTTAGACTACTTCCATCCATACTCAATACAAATCCATTGTTTTTTTCTGCAGAGGTTGAAGACTGTGTGACATCAATAGCAATATCTGCTGAAGCAACAAGATTTGCTGGTATGTCTTTTTTTTGTTTAAAATAAACTCTATTTTGTGTAGCATTAAATGTGACATCAAAATAACGAAGTACAGACCCAGTAACATTTGAAATATTTTTATTTTCCAAAGTGACATAACGCATCTCTACATTAAATTGACACATTGGTTTTCCTGACAAATCAGTCGCAGGTACCCCTCTCCCTCCTTCTTCTACTAACTTAAAACCAATTTGCCCTGTTCCTAAATAATCCAAAGGCTTTGGATTGATTTGTGCATTTGTGATACTAAGAGGACATCCTCCCATTAAAGGAGCACTCGCTCCAGATACCAGTGTTATCCCTACAATAATTTTTTGAAGTGTTTGTAACATTTTATTCAATTTCCTTATTTTATTTTGTATACATCGAGTCTAACATAATCTTACTTTATTTAAAAATTCAGAGCATGTAAAATGCCTATACTTATTTACCTATAATCTCCTATTGGATATAATTTAATCTATTTTCATTGGGAAATATGGGTAAAGAG
>QNZW01000025.1 GCA_003978375.1 Sulfurovum sp. | reverse complement strand
ACAGCCCCTAATGCTGCGGGTAAAATTACCCCAAAAACCATAGAGAAAGCCTTTGAAAAAGAGGGATTTTTCATCTCTGAGAATAGAGACATGAATGCCCCTTTTGTCAAGACATTTAAAAACACTTCTTTTGATACCTATAACCTATTTACTGTCTATAGAAAAGATACCGTTCGTAATTTAGTAGTACAGTATCCAGAAATAGGGCTCTTCACTCCTATGAGTATGTCTATTTATAGCAAAAAAGGTAGCAAAGATATCTCTTTGGCTTTTTTGTCGGCTAGTGCTAGTGCAAGAATGATGCATATCCCTGAAGACAATCCTGAGATAATCGCTTTAGGTCAATCTATTGCACGTGCTATGCATGCAGCGCTACCTCAAGGTAAACTCCAAAAAACAACCTATAAAATGTCAAAACCAAAAGGTGATCTTATTGCCAAAGCTGTATTTGACATGAAAGCTGGTGAAGACTGGGAAGATGCAAAAGATGACTTTCAAATGGATTTTGAAGGTTCTTTGGCTCCTGCAGGATTTATTTTGGCAGGTTTTACAGACTTGGGATACGATTTTGGTGAACACAACATGACAGCGTATCATTTTTATGATACCTATTCTATTTGTAAATTAGAAGTGATTTATGTGGTGTCTCAAACACATCCTGAAGCTGGTGCCTTTGCTCCTTGTTCACTCTATATGTATCAAAAACAAGGAGAGAATAAAATGTATATGGCATTTCCCACTGTACACAAATGGATTGCAGCCCTAGGCATAGAAGATAAAGCATCTTTAGATGTATTGCTAGATGCACAGAAAAAATTTGAAGAGATTTTAGCCAAACTTACAACTAAGAAAAAATAATTTATTATATAGCGTGAATATTTTTTACGCTATATTTTCACTTAAAAGATACAAAACATCACCTTTGCGTATCTCTCCACCTTGTATCACTCTAGCAAATATGCCTCTATCGTTTTTAAGTAGCAGAGGCAATCGTTCATCTATTTTTGATAAATGATCACAAATTGTACAATTTTGGCTGATCTCCAAGATAACTGTATCCCCAATCTGTAGTTTTGATCCTGAAGGAAGATGATAGGGATTATAGTCGATAAGTAAATTTTCACCCAACGTACCATAGGGTATACTAATCGCTTGTTTACTTGCCAATACATAACTTTTTTCAGAAGTGATAAGCACTGATCGATTGATATCTGTATGATAAAATTTATCTTCTACAATCCCTTTTGTATCTAGTGATATAGACTCTTTTTCTACTCTGTCTTTTAGCTGCGGGGTAGAAATAAATAATGCTATCACTTTACCTACTCTATTTGACATCGCCTACTCCAACCTTTTTATCCAAAAAACACAATACACATTGCACCCTTTGTATTTATACTAAAATCCTAACATAATTATACTTTCAACAAAAGATACACTTAGATTTAATATAAAATATTTAATTGATTATTGTTATGCATTTTTTTAGTATTAATCAAGAAATTTTGTTACAAAAATTTTATAAAAAGTATAGAAATATAAGAATTTATCTTTTTACTTATTATTTTTATTTTATTTCTATATAATCTAGGATATGTGACATTTTATAGACTATATCTGTGTCATTTTAATAAATCAAGGAGGAACTATGAATAAGAGTATAAGTGCGTCTAAAAGCGTTGAAACTGCCACTGAGCAATTAGGCAGAAGAAACTTTTTTAAAAAAACAGCAGCTTATTCAGTGAGTGCATTGGCAGCAGCAAGCGTCATAGCACCAGTGAAAGTCAAAGCAGAAGATGATCCAGCGATTATGGAAGAGCAGCCATGGGCAGTAAAATGGGGACAACCCGTAACTTACAACCTTTATGGACAACCTTCTGCCTATGAAAGTAATGTTACAAGAAGAACAACTGAGTTGCTCTCTTCTGGAAATATGCGTGCATCTATTGCCGTTACACCTTTACAAGATTTAAGTGGAATTATTACACCAAACGGTCTTTTCTTTAACCGTCATCATGGTGGAACACCAGATATTGATCCAAACGAGCATAGACTTATGATTCATGGACTTGTAGAAAAACCTTTGGTTCTTACTATGGATCAACTAAAAAGATACCCTAATGTAAGCAGAATTCACTTCATTGAATGTCCTGCAAATGGTGGACCAGAGTGGAGAAACCCTCAATTCCCGTCTGTGCAGTTTGCCAAAGGCTTTATGTCTTGTGCTGAATGGACAGGTGTATACATCAAAGATATACTAAAAGATCTTGGACTTAAGCCAGATGCAAAATGGATGTTGGCTGAAGGTGGAGACAGTTCGCACATGGGTAGAACCGTGCCTATTGATAAAGTACTTGATGATGCGATGATTGTTTGGGGTCAAAATGGCGAAGCCTTAAGACCAGAACAAGGATATCCAATCCGCTTACTTGTGCCAGGCTGGGAAGGTAACTTATGTGTCAAATGGTTAGCGAGACTTGAATTTGCTTCTGAACCTTACTATTGTAAAGAAGAGACAGCAAAATATACGGCTCTAAGAAAAGATGGTAAAGCTATCCAACACTTTTATGCCAACGAAGTAAACTCAGTCATCACCTCTCCTTGTCCTGAAAAACCATGGACAGACCTTAAAAAAGGCGATACGGTTGAAATTGAAGGATTGGCATGGTCAGGTATGGGTACGATTGAAGGAGTTGATATCTCTTTAGATGGTGGCAAAAATTGGGTAGAAGCAAGTCTAAAAGGCTTGGTGCTTAATAGAGCATGGACAAGATTCTCTTTTATTCACAAATATGATGGTAAACCACTTTTCCTTTCTAGTAGAGCAAGAGATGATGCTGGATACGTACAACCAAGTGTTAAACAAGAAAGAGATGCAGTAGGTGTTGAAGGTGTCTATCATAGAAATGGATGGTGTTCACACATGGGAAATTAAAGAAAATGGAGAGGTGCACAATGTTCAAATCTTATCATAAACTTATATCTGTAGCAGCAATGCTTACATTGACTTCGGTTTCTGCAATAGCAGCAAGTGATGCATCAAGAACCTATGAAAATGGGAAAAAAGTCATTGATGGTGGTATGATATACCCTGTAAAAAATGGACAAACAGCAGGATATTATCTCAATACGCAAAAAGCCTATAAAGATATAAAATTCGGAAGACCTGCCACAGCCAATGAGATGAAAGCTTGGGACATCGATGTGATGTATGACGGTACAGGACTTCCTGAAGGTAAAGGATCTGTAGAAGAAGGTGATGAAATTTATGAAGCAAAATGTGCATCATGTCACTTTGACTTTGGGGCAGGTGGTTCAGGCTACCCTGCATTGCAACAAGGTAATGCTTACGAGATGCAAAAAACATTGATGCTTCAAAGACTCAAGCCAGATGATGATGGTCCACATCGTAACTTTGGTTCATACTGGCCTTATGCAAGTACACTGTTTTGGTATATCAAAACAGGTATGCCACACCCTGCACCAATGACACTTACCAATGATGAAACCTATGCATTGGTTGCCTATATTATCTCTATCAATGAAATTAAAATTGATGGTGAAGAGCTAGATGATGATTTTGTGCTCAGCAAAGACAACTTCTTAAAAATAGTCATGCCAAACAAAGATGGGTTTGTGCCTAAAATTGAAGGTAAAGATGGATTAGAGAACACACGTAAATTCTATGATAACCCTAAAAACTTTGGTGGAAACAAAGAAAGATGTATGAAAGATTGTTTTAAGGGTGAACCAAAAGTAGCACGTATCCAAGGTGTTGGGATTAGTGAGTATGCCCCACCACTTTCAAGCAAAAAAGAGAAACCAGCCAAAAAAGAAGGTGCCACAGGTGGCAATGAAGCAAAAACTACCTATGATGCATCTTGTGCAGTATGTCATGCGACAGACGCTATGGGTGCACCAGCAGTTGGCGACAAGAAAGCATGGGTCTCTGTACTTAAAAAAGGTATAGACAAGGTCTATGAAAATGGTATAAAAGGAATCAATGGTATGCCTCCAAAAGGTGGTACAGCCCTAGATGATGCTAAATTTAAAGCCGTAGTTGATTATATGATAAAAGCCTCTAAATAAGAGAAACTAATCACTATTATTACACAATAAATAAATAAAATAGAACATGGGTTTGAGAGATCACTCTCATTTCTATTGATACAAATTAGAAAGGAAATTAAATGAAAAAAAGTATGTTAAGCCTTGTGGCAATAGCAGCAATGACAGTAAGCCTTAGTGCAACAGATTATAGAGCCCAAAAGCCAGATGCATGGACAGCAAAAACTATACCAACAGCGATTAAATCACTTTATGGAGACGTAAAACCTACAGAGAGTAGCGATATTAAGCTAAAAGCCCCAAAAGTAGCGAGTAACGGTGGTGCAATTCCTGTATCTATTAAAACAGATATCCCTGCAAAATCTATTGCTATATTTCAAGATGTAAACCCTGAGTCAACAGTAGCAGTATTTGCTATACCTGAAGGAACAGAAGCAGATTTTTCACTCAAAATTAAAATGAAAAAATCTGGTTCAATTATCGCAGTAGTTGAAGGTAAAGATGGTAAATTTTATACTACAAAACTTTCATTAGAAGTGGCTCTTGGTGGATGTGAAGGTTAATCCCTTTACTTTTCTCATTATACAAAGATAATATATAAAGGAAAATAAATGAAAAAATTAATTTTAGCACTTGCTGGTATGGCACTTATGGCTACAACAACTATGGCAGATGCACCAGCCACAGCTGCACCAACAGAAGTAAAAATGAAAATTAAAGCAAAAGAAAAAGATGGTCTAGTAAAAGCTAAAGTAGCAATTACGCACAATATGCTAACATATGATCAAGCAAAGAAAAAAGGCAAAGAAGCAAACTTTATCACACATATCACAGCAACAGCTGGAGATAAAGTGGTATATGATGCATCAACAAGTCAATTCCTTTCTAAAAATCCATTGATCAAATTTAAATTTGCAGGTAAAAAAGGTGATGAACTTAAAATCACTTATACACAACTCAAAGGTGAAGTATTTTTCGCCACTAAGAAAATCAAATAATTGATTTTCTTATCCTATACTATTTTACAGTATAGGATATCTCCATACACAATATCTTAAACAGATAATATTTTAAACCAGTGTTCTACTTCTCTATGTAGTGTCGCTTTTCTTCTCTTTTCAAAATGAAGATTTAAATCAAAGCTTTCTTGACCATAATATTCTTTATATTCTTCAATAAAACTATTATAAACATCCTCTTTTATTGCTGTGATTTCATATATCACTTTATGATAATTTTGCCCATCAATCAACATTGTCTCTCTTGAAAGCTCATTGAGGTTGATGCTTCCATAACGTTCTTTTTTTTCTTTGGTCATATTCATTTCAACATAAGCACGCATAGAAGCAAACATATGCTCAAATTGCTTCAAAGGCGTCTCAGTACTATAGACTATGGTCGAAAGTGCTTGTGTATAGCCCCAAGAGCCTCCTATGTCCAAATCGGCATCAAAGGCAGACTTTAGTATCGCTTTAAGGTCATTATTGCTTTTAAGTTCTTCGAAGTCTGGCATGGTTTTAGAGCCCTGCTTCTTGTATAGCCTCAGTTTGTGCATGTGCAATCAAAGGGTCAATAACTAATTTCAAGTTACCATTGTTTGTTACATCATCTAAAGCATAAAGCGTAAGCCCAATACGGTGATCAGTCAGTCTATTTTGTGGATAGTTATAGGTACGTATTTTTTCAGAGCGATCGCCTGATCCTACTTGAAGTTTTCTTTGGCTTGATGTCTCATCTAGTTGTTTTTGAAGTTCTGCTTCATAAACCCTAGCTTTGAGCACTTTCATTGCCTTATCACGGTTTTTATGCTGTGACTTTTCATCTTGAATCGCCACCACAATACCTGTAGGAATATGTGTGAGTCGTACAGCAGAGTCTGTGGTATTGACCGATTGTCCTCCACATCCACTTGAACGATATACATCCATTTTTATTTCATTGGGTTTTATATCAATCTCTACATCATCCACTTCAGGAATAATTGCCACAGTAATAGCAGAAGTATGTACACGCCCTTGTGTCTCTGTATCAGGTACACGTTGCACACGGTGCGTTCCTGCTTCATACTTTAGCTGAGAGTAAACACCATTACCTTTGATTTGGGCAATAAGCTCTTTGTAGCCTCCTGCTGTACCATCATTGGTACTCACGATCTCTACTCTCCAGCCCATCTGCTCTGCATAGCGCGTATACATTTTAAAGACATCAGCCACAAACAGTGCACTCTCATCTCCTCCTGCCCCTGCACGAAGCTCCAAAAAAATATCTTTATCATCATTAGGATCTGAAGGAATCATAAGAATTTTGATTTCATCTTCTAGTTGTGGAAGCATAGGCTCTAACTCAGAGAGTTCTTCTTTGGCCAATTCGCCAAGTTCTGCATCTCCTAAAAGTTCTTTGTTCTCCTCGATGGCATCTGCTGTCTGTATATAAAGTTTGGCTTTTTCTACAAGCATATTGAGCCCTGATTGCTCTTTGCTTAATTCTGTCATACGTGCGATATCTGAAGCAATATCAGGAGAGCTTAATAACTCGGAAATTTCATTATGTCTGTCTATAAAAGGTTGAAGTTTTTCTTTGAACATTTGTGTTCTTTATGTTGGATTATAACGGAGTTATAGAGCCAGAAAATAGTATGACTCTATAAAAAATGAGTAGATTATGCTACTGCATTTACCATTTTATGAAGACGGCTTACTTTTCTAGCAGCTGTTGTTTTCTTAAGAAACCCTTTGCTTACAAGCGAGTGGATTTGTTTATTTGCTTTGGTAAATGCTGCTGTTGCTGCAGTTTTATCTGAAGATTCTACTGCTTCATGTACTGTTTTTACAATATTTTTCATTCTTGTTCTGTAGTATCTGTTTCTCTCAGTTTTTACAGCAGTTTGTAAAATACGTTTTTTAGCCGATTTATTATTTGCCATGATATCTTCCTTAACTTTGGGTATAAAATTGTTATCACTCTAAATTAGAGTGAAAATAGTTCGCGAATAATAGCTAAAATAACATTAAATTAGCATTAAGAAAGCAGAGTCATACTTAGAGTGTAGCCTCTTTTCTTTTAGGCGATTCTCTTTTGTAGTCAAAGTGAAGTGTGGGGTATGCTATAATTTTGATGAAGCTCATCAAGCTATAAGAACAGTCAATCTATTTTCTTTAAAGTATACCCCAGTACTTTTAGCTTTTGCAAAACCCCTTTCTTCCCTGAAAGATGCCCAGCACCTATGGCAAAAAAATAACGATATTTTTTTACATTTTGCAACAGTATATCTATACGTCTTGCAAAACGTGTATTGCGTTCTATCAATAAACCCTGTGTCAAGACTTTATCAAGCTTTTTTTGTTTTAGCGTATGCGAAGAAAAACGTTTTTGAATGGTTAAAAATCCATTAGGATTGCCTTTGTTATACCACTGTGTTAAAGCATTTTC
>QNZW01000064.1 GCA_003978375.1 Sulfurovum sp. | reverse complement strand
TCATGTCACTTGCTATTTTTTCTAACTTTTGACTTGTTTTTTGTTTGGCCAATTTGGTGACTGAAAGATTTTTTTTAGAATCTTTTATTTTTGTCGTTGTTGAAGCACCTTGTAATGTCAGTACAACAATGAAACAATAAAAAATGAAAGACTTCACTCCTCTACTCCCTTGGCAGAAAATACCACAAAATAGACTGCAATAATGACTATAAATAGAGCAGAAAAGAGAAGAATACCTATATCACTCATCTTAAAAATTTTTTCTTGATTTTTCACAATAATATCTATGCCACTCACACCTGCCCAAACCAATTTAACATAAAGAAAAACAAGTGAAGTTAAAAACGTAGCAATAAAAGCATCTAAAAAAGCTATTTTAAAAAGTATACCTGATCGCAACATTAAAGGTGCACCGAAAATTTCCATCACTTGCATACGTTCTTTATGTGCATATTTCCATATTTCCATCTGTTTAATAATAAGGAAAAGACTCACAATGGATATAAAAAAGAGAAACAGCTTTAATGTAAATTTAATAAACTTAAATAGCCTATATGCCGAACCATGCGAACTTCCAAATGTTTCTACTTTTTTAATATTTTTATTTACTTTTAAATTTGCTTTAATTTTTTCTAAATTGTCTAAATCTAAATAAGAATCTAGTCTTACTTCATAAAAGTAAGGAAGTGCCATAATAATTTCATCTGATGCACTATCATCAATACCTTTAGCCACTTTAGCAACGATATTTTCACGCTCTATCTCTTTGACACTACTCACATGATTTTCTAAAGATTTAAAAGTAGAAAACTCTATAGGTTCTTTACTCACAACGAGCATAGAATACCTCTCTTTTAGTCCCTCTTCGTATGAATCTGTTGTACGATCAAAAACCAAATAAAACTCTATACCCAATAAAATAGCCATCAAAGGCAAAATAAACATAAGATGATTTTTAATGAACTTCATATACACCCTTACTCTCAATAATAAAATGTCTATACGGTAATGAAAATACTGAAGGAATTTTATGCGTCACAACAAGCACTGTTGTATCAAGTTGTTCACAAGCATTTTCCATCAGGTCCCATATCACATTTGAAGAATAATCATCAAGATTTCCTGTCGGCTCATCTGCTAGAATTACTGCTGGATTTTTAGACAATGCCCTTGCTACACCTACACGTTGTTGCTCTCCACCTGAGAGCTCTAAGGGATATTTATCTGCATGTTCAGAGAGTTTTACATGTTTCAAAAGTCTTTGTGCTTGTGTCTCTTGTACATCAATAGTATACCCTGCAATCATCAAAGGTAAAATAGCATTTTTTGCAACTGTCCATTCATTGACCAATTTATAATCTTGAAAAATAATACCAAGGTGTGTTCTTAATTCTTGTAATCTACCCTGGCGTACATTGGTTAAATCTAGTCCTCCTACAACCAAATCTCCCTCGCTTGGCTTCAACTGACCATAAAGGGCTTTTAAAAGCGTAGATTTTCCTGAACCACTAGGTCCAGTAATGAAAACAAACTCCCCTTGCTTAATGCTAAATGTAGCATCTTTTATAATTTCTGTTTTACCATTATTATATGCTAGTGTTAAATGAGAAGCGGTAATGACATTAGACATTGAGTAACTCCATTATTTTTTGATGTGCTTGGTGATTTATTGCTGTTTTCACAGGGGGTGATACAAAATATCTAGCAGATGTTGCATCTACTAAAATATACTTATGTTCTGGTCTATCAAAACTCCCAAAAGCACACTTAATAAGCAATACTTCCTCTCCTGCTTTAAATACACGTTCAAAATGTATAAAATATCCATCAAAAACCAAAGTTTTTTTAGGCAAATCATCCTCTAATCCCTTTCTATATTTTACAATATTAAAATTAAAATCAAATGCTAATATTTTATTTTTTGAAATATCTTTACATTTTACATAGACATCATAAATATCTTTTTCCTGTTTTAACCATCTCTCTTCATATTTACTTGTAATGTCTAAACGTTCATTTTTACGTATTTCTACTTCTACCTTAGGGACAGAAAAAAAAGTCTCTAACGCATACCAAAAATACTTATTGCTGTCTGTACGAAGCTCTAAGCGTCCATCTTTTTGCAATACACGCATTGACTCTTTTACAAAAGAGTTACTAATGACCCTTCTTTGTGGTTTTTTATCCCAAGGAACAGGAAAATGAACAAATATCTGCTTACAACTGTTAGAGGGCAACATCTCTAAAAAAAGTCTTGCATCATAATTTACAACCCACACATTATGCAACCCTTGTAGGGCTATTTGTTTAAGCACTTGTTGTGCGGATGGTGTATGTATTTCTATACCTATAAAAAGTGTATCTGGATGTTGCATAGCTTGATAAAGCAAATGCCTTCCTGATCCAAACCCTACTTCTACAGATATGGTATCAAAAGTAAAATCAGGATTTTCAAAATCTTCTATCTTTTTAAAATATTCTGATGAAAGTGCTGATTTGGTATGTGATATAGCAATATTTGAACTTAATACTTCTAATCCTAACACATGAGAAACTTCTGCTAAAGCCTCTTTCAATAAATTTACCTTAAGGGGTCTGGTTACTTTATCGTACTTTAAAAGCGTTGCTTTTGTATCTGGTTTAAGTTGAAGTAAAAACTCTTCACCTTTATAGGCAATGCCTATCAATTCATCCTCTCCTGTGAGAGATTTTGCATGAAGTGTCATGATTTTACTTTGAGATAACCGTTGTGAAATCACACTGCTATCAAAAGGCATCACTTTTAAGTGTGGCATAATACTTCTTTTATAAAGAGATAGAAGTTACAGCACTAGGCTTGGTTAAGATACCATCGTAACTTTTAGCCAATATACGGTAACTATAGGTATATCCACGTTTTACAAAAGAGTCAATATACTCTGCACTTAATTGACCTTTTATTTGTGTGATATGTTTCCATTTTCCTCCATTGATTGAACGTTCTATAATATATCTATTGATACTTGGATTAGTATGAGGACGCCACAATAGTTTGACCACTTTAGGTGCTACAGCATAAGCTTTTGCAAAAGTAACTCCCTCTAAACGTGGTGGCGTTTTTACATGTAAAACAGCACCGTGTGGCGACTCCTTACCTAAGAAAAATGTCGTAAAAGTATAGATATAATCTGTATCTGGTGTTACCTTAGTATCTACAAAATGTGTGGCATAACGATTGCCTACTGCACCTATACGTTTAAGACTTTGTTTACCCGTATGTGGGTTACCTCTATAGATATTAATCCCATGTACACGATTGCTTTCCAATTTTTTCCACTCAAATCCTACTGCATTTGATGCAGGAAGTGCTCTTACCTGTGTGATAACTTTAAGGGTGGGGTCAATATCATATATGACAAGACCTTTCATGCTACCGCACCCACTAAGTAGTAGCAAAAAGGGAAGGAATAGTAAGAGGGTTGATTTTTTCATTAATGTCACCTTGATTAAAATTTTTATTTATATATGTTCTCATATCCTCAAAAAGTGGAGCTTTAAATTCCATTTTTTCACCTGTTTTAGGGTGTACTAAATACAGTAGATATGCATGTAAATTCACGCGCGTTATTTTATCGCTTTTGCTCTTAAATCCATATAAAGTATCACCTAATATATGACGCCCTATAGCATTGAGATGTACACGTATTTGGTGTGTCCTTCCTGTAAACAGTTTGGCTACGATGAGCTCTTCATTATTTTTTCCTTGTGCAAGTTTAACAAAAGCTGTCTTAGCAGACTTACCATAAGGCACAACATCCATTCTTAGTCTATTCTTTGGATTGCGTCCTATGGGTTGGTCTATGAGTATATTGTCTTTTAAAGGACAATCAATCAATGCCAAATAGTATCGTCCCATACTCTTATCTCGTAATTGATTACTAAGTGCTTCATGGGTTGCATTGTCTTTTGCCACAACCAAAGCCCCTGTGGTTTGCTTATCAATACGATGCACTATCCCATGACGCTCTTCTCCACTGATAGTAGAAAGAGAAATCCCTTTGTGTACTAACCAATCTACAAGTGTAGCTCCTTTTACTGAAGGTGCAGGATGAACAACAAGTCCCGAAGGCTTATTGACAACTAAAAAATATTCATCTTCATATAACACTTCTATATCAAAATCTATAGGAGGAGCTACTCTTTTTTTCGCTTCTTTAAATGTATAGGTTATGGTATCCTCTTGTGCAACCTTAAAACTTGTTTTATCTATCGTTTTACCATTCACGCAAACATGTCCATCTTTTACAAGTTTTTCTACTTGATTACGGCTCACATGAAGTGCTTGTGACAACACTTTATCCAAACGATCAGGGGCCGTGACTTTCACTGTATTCATCTTACTTCTTTTTTATTTTTGCCCCCAATTATATCTGATTCATTTTAATCCAAAATATACATAGTCATATGGATTAAAAGCTATACTTCATTCCTATGGTTATACTGTTAGCAGAAAATGCTGTTGCAGTATTTTGTTTGTAATACTCAAACCCTACATTATAACTCCATGTATCATTTTGCTTAAACTGCATACTGGCTCTATATGTCAAGGCATCAAATG
>QNZW01000034.1 GCA_003978375.1 Sulfurovum sp. | reverse complement strand
TATTTTAAAAAAGTGCAACATGATGCCAAAGATACAACAGCCATGATACAAGCAGATGTTTATTATGCGGATATAACTGATACATTTGGACGGTTTAAAAATAAAAAAACACTTTTTTCTACGCTTTACCTTTTTCCTGTTTCATTACGTTCCCCAGATGGTAGATTTGCGATGTCTTTACGATGTCAAGCTTTATCTCGCGGAGTTAATATCAATTGGCTAGGTATGGAAGAGAAACAAAATATGCGAGAAGCATATAGCTTTGCCCAAACTGTATTTGATACAGTAGCACAAGACTATAATATAGAAGATGCATCTAGACTTTTAGAGATGTTACTTGAAGAGATAGGAGGAAAGAAACAATTTGTAAAAAAAGAATACAGCAGACTTAGGCAAAAAAACGGTATCATATCATACAAACAATTTGCACAAATTGTGAGTAATTATCAAATGGAAGTAGATGACACCAAGGTAAGTCGTATACCTTGGCGTAAATATTTTACTTTTTCAAAGGATGCAAAGGTAATTGATGCAGAGTATAGTTCTGCAGAACTCATCTCATTGCTTTTTGATGTAGATGTGCAGTCTGTCAAAGAGTGGCAATCTGATCCTGAAAGGAGTAGTTTGCAAGCGTTTGTAAGAGAAAATAGTGGAGACTATGCTGCACGAAAAAAGATAATTGCAGGTAATACTTTTTTAGCAGAAAGTGAATGTACCGTTGCTTATAAAAGTAGTGCAGAACAATACAAATTTAGATTTGAATATATACAAGGAGAGGCAAAACATTTTGAATTTTATAAGAAAAACTAAAGAGTTACTTCTTGTTCATACGGCTATGCATAGGGTAACATTAACAGAAAACATCAATATAATGTTGACACCACAATTTTATACCACAAAAAAAGAGGTGCTTCCTATTAAGTATGCTTATCAAGCAAAAAAAATAGCTCCTTCACTTTTTGAGGGTCTGCTTGAAGAGGGAGGATCATATGAATATACTGTCTCCAATGATGGAGATACTTGGACATTTATCGCGTATGATATAGAAAAAATCGCAGATTTTTTGGCATCTAAGGGAATAGGCGCAGATAAGATTTCAAAACTCTATTTTGCACAACAGTCTGTCGATCGATTTACGGCACCTTTAGCCTTAAGTGATAAGGAGTCTTTAGTCAATATTGACGATACTGTGGTAGTGGTGCCAAGTATAGTATTGGAAGACAAAGGAGAAGCTTCATTAGCGTTTGATAAAAATTTTACGCCCAAAACAAGTGGTGTTTCTGTAAAAACAGGTGGCATGACGAAATCTATGTTTACCCAAAGTCAAGCATTGACTATCGCAGCAGTGTTGGCACTTTTTGCGGGAATGTTTGCTGTTGAAGGTTCTCGTTATGATGGAGGAAACAAGGCAGATGAAGAGACACTACAGGCACTTTATGAGTCTTATCCTTCTTTAGAAAGTAGTTACACACGAGCAGGTATTGTTGAAAAATATAGAAATATCAATACACTTGAGCGTAAAAAAAGAGAAACAATTAAGACATTGTCTCATATGATATTTAAAGGAGTGACACTGACCTCTGCACATTTGGATGAAAAAAGATTTAATGCACACTTCTCTTGCGATAATGAAGAAGTAGCCAATCGAGTAAAGGCCTTAGCCAAAAAATCACACTATAATACCTCTAAAGCAAAAAATAGTAATGATTTAACAGTAGAGGGGGCACTATGAGTTGGAGAAGATATCAAAATGAACTGATAGTATTGGGTGCATTTGTATTGATGCTTTTGGCATATATGTATAAATACAATCAGACAACAGCCCAAACACAACATACACAAGAAGTGGCACAATCACTTGAAGACGTAAAAGAAGTTGTAGCCCTTAAAAAACTTTGGGCAGACAAAACCACAGGCAAAAAGATGGATACTTTTCATGCGTTGGTTCCCTCTTCTAAGGTAATCTGGAGAAAAAAAAGTAAAAAAGTAACAGCAAGTTATAAAGGATTGGGTGCAAATGAACTGAATAAACTTATAACAAAGATGTTAAACTTGCCTATACAAATAACACTTTTAGATATACAAAAAACAGGTTCAACCTATAATGTGGAGTTCAAATGCAAATGGTAAAAAAGATTTTTATTGTATTGGGATTGGGATGGTTTGCCATACTTTTGTTTATGCCAAAGCAGGAGCTTTATTATAAATTAGAACAGGAATTAGCGCAAAAGTCCATCAAGATAAATGAAAAAGAGATAGACACAGGACTTTTTTCTCTAACCTTGCATCAAGCAGATATATATGTAAAAGGTATCAAAATTGCAACAGCTAAAAGTGTTGAATTTTTTACAGTTTTATTTTATAGCTCTATACGTATAGATGATTTGGTGTTAGATGATTCTCTTAAGGCAATGGCACCTACCCAGATAGATGAGACATTGATCTCTTATAAAGTTTGGGATCCTATGGATGTAGCCATAGAAGCCAAAGGTCCTTTTGGTAGCTTAGATGGAAAGGTGAATATAGGTAATAAAAATATGCGAATAGATTTTGATGAAAATAGTAGTATAGAAAATCTTAAACCTAAATTACAACAAGATAACAAAGGTTGGTATTATGAAAAATCTTTCTAAGCCTCAACTCTTTAAAAATATTTTAGCCGTTCTTGTACTTTTTCTTGTGATTAAAGTATTATGGTTTGTTGTTGAAGTATTGTGGCTACCTTCAAATGACATCGACCAGCCTACAGAAAAAGGAGACAAGGCACTCTATTATAGGGTAAAGCTCACACCAAATGAAATAGCAGCACCTGTTGTAGTAGCAGTAAAGCCACCTGAGCCAATATTACCTAAAGAGAGTGATATTAATGATATAAAACTTTTAGCACTTTATAATGATTCTACGACAACCATTGTAACGGTAGAGTACAAGTCTAAAGCAAAAGTACTTTCAAGAGGTGATGTTATTAATGAATTTATGCTTAGGGGGGCAGGAAATGACTATGCTATTTTTTCTAAAAAGTCAAAAACCTATACACTCTTTTTAGGTAAGAAAAAAGGCAAGAATAAAGTCAAAAGTGCAGTGAGTATTGTTTCTACACCACCACCAGTGACCAAGCCCAAAGCAAAAGCTAAAAAAGGTTATGGAGGTGTTGTTGATGCAGGAGAATACAAGATTATTGACCGTTCTTTATTGAAGCATTATGCAACGAACATGAAAGATATTTATAAAAATATTGGGATTGCAGAGATGAAAGACGGTGAAGCATTAAAAGGATTTTGGATTACGTTTGTGCGTAAAGATTCTCCTTTTGAAAAACTTGGTTTAAAAAGAGATGATGTGATAAAATCTTTTAACGGCAAAGAAATAAATAGCTATAATGCTGCATTTAGTATTTTTAAGAATATTCAAAATATTGAAAATGCGACATTGGTTATTCAACGTGGGAGCGAAGAAATGGAGTTAGAATATGAAATTAAATAAAATAATCATAAGCATCATGCTTATATGGACAATAGGACTACAAGCTGAAGAGAAAGTAAATGTAAACTTTCGTGATTTAAATATGCAACAATTTATCGAAATGGTATCTAAAATTACGAAAAAAAATATTTTAGTAGAGGGTGAGCTAAAAGGCAAAGTAAACTTTGTCTCACAAGAACCTATTGCTAAATCAGCCTTAATTCCTTTGGCGAATACCATTTTAGGAAGCAAAGGGTTGACACTCATTGATCATGATGGAGAGTATTATAAAGTGGTTAAAATTGCAGATGCACCAGGAGGAGGGCTTGATGTAAGCTCATCTGTGGGTGGAGATACGATTAAGACAGTAATGTTTCCACTAAAAAGCTCAAATGCAGCCGTAATAAGAGCAAAAATCAAACCACTTTTACATAAAGGTGCAAAGGTTATTTCGTTTAAAGAGAACAATGTATTGGCCATTACAGCCAACCCAAGAACATTACGAGCAATTTCTAAAATTATCCATGCGATAGAAGCAAAAGGAAACAAGAAGTCATTGATTGTGCCACTTCAAAATGCAACGGTCAAAGATATATTTACCATGGTACAGGGGATGTCTAAAAAACTTTTCCCCCAAACAATTGTGAGTGAAAAAGTAGATGTCTTTAAAGATGAGGCAACAAACTCTATTATATTGGTAGGAAAGTCTGCAAATAATCAGCGTATGAAAGGCTACATTAAGCAGCTAGACAGAAAAGGAGAAGACCAAACGCAAAAAATGTATGTGATTCGCCTTAAAAACTCTAATGTTGAGGAGATGGAAAAAATACTTTCTAAATTGGTAGCACAGTTGAATTCTGTAGCAATTAAACGACCTAAAAAAGGAGGTAAGCCACCATCAAAAGCAATGGTGGTTTCCGACCTTGAAAGAAATTCTTTGATTATTCTTGCCACAGGAGAACAGATTAAAAATATTCGCGAAACGGTTGAAAAGATAGATGTACCTCAAGCACAAGTCTATGTCAAAGCACGTATTATAGAAATCAATAAAAATCTTGCAAAACAATTGGGTATACGTTATGGGTTTGAAGGAGGAAAAATTACTTCAAGAGGACTTTATTCAGCAGCAGCCAATTTGGGCGCATCTTCTTTGATGA
>QNZW01000035.1 GCA_003978375.1 Sulfurovum sp. | reverse complement strand
TTTTATCTACATTTTTTGTATAATAATCAAAATTAAAACACTCTCTAATTTTTTCTTGGCTTAATAATGCACTAAGTTCTTCGTCTTCAAGTAAATATTGAAGATAAAGAGATTCTCCTTTGTCATTGGTGGTAGGTTTTCCTTGCTGAATTTCTTCCCATACTTTCATCGC
The DNA here is from genome assembly GCA_003978375.1 of Sulfurovum sp. Classification (GTDB taxonomy): domain Bacteria; phylum Campylobacterota; class Campylobacteria; order Campylobacterales; family Sulfurovaceae; genus Sulfurovum. The sequence continues at coordinate 4,447 of QNZW01000035.1, read as the reverse complement.
ATTACGCTGTACTATCTTGTAGGCATCTTCACGACTGACTCCTGCTTTTGGAAGCTCTAATAATACACGTTGTGAAAAGACTAACCCACCTGTAAGGTTTAAGTTTTTCATCATATTCTCTGGCATAACAGTGAGATTGGCAATGACATTGTTCATACGATGCATCATAAAATCTGTCGTAATAAAAGCGTCAGGTAGCCAAAAACGTTCTGTAGAAGAGTGTGAAATGTCTCGCTCATGCCAAAGTGCTACATTTTCCATAGCAGGTGTTGCATACGCTCTTATCATACGTGCAAGTCCTGTAATATTTTCTGTTAAAATAGGATTTCTTTTATGTGGCATTGCCGAACTACCTTTTTGCCCTTTTGCAAAAAATTCTTCACACTCATACACTTCTGTACGTTGCCAATGTCTTACTTGTACTGCAAACTTTTCAATACTTGACGCAAGAAGAGCTAATGCAGTGGCAAGTCTTGCATATCTGTCACGTTGAATCACTTGATTCGATGCAGGAGCAGGTTTGAGTCCTAGTTCTTCCATTGCATATTCTTCTAATTCAAGAGGCGCATGAGCAAAATTACCCATTGCACCACTTATCTGACCTACTCTAATTACTTCCATGGTTTGTTCTAAATTTTCTAAATGTCTTGCCATCTCGTCATACCAAACAGCTAAAACCAAACCAAAAGTAATTGGCTCACCATGGATACCATGAGAACGTCCTACCATAAGTGTCATCTTATGCTCATAGGCTCTTTTTTTGATAGATTCCATCATCATTTTTGTATCTTCAATAATAATTTTCAAAGAAGAGGTCATCTGTAATGCTACGGCAGTGTCTACCGTATCTGAAGAGGTCATACCATAATGAAACCATCGACTCTCTTCTCCAAGTGTTTCTGAAACAGAGGTTGTAAAGGCAATAAGATCATGCCTAGTCACAGCTTCTATCTCATCAATACGCTCTACAGAAAATCCTGCATTTTCTACTATTTTTTGACTATCTTCATCTGGGATAAGTCCTAATTTATTCCATGCTTTTACCACTGCTATTTCCACATCTAGCCATGCTTGATATTTTGCTTGCATGGTCCATTTATCTGCCATTTGAGGTCTTGAATATCTTTCAATCATTCGTACATCCTATCTATGTATAATTTATGATAGAATTCTATCTAAATAGCCGTTAAATATGACTAATCAAATAAATAAAATGATTGTTCGCACGGTAATCCAAGCTAAGCTAAAGAGGTAAATCTTATGCCATTTGTCAAAAAAAAGTATGTCGTGGAAGAAGAGACTATAGCATTTCTTTATGTCATGCGCACATTACATTTTACGCAAGGTCAAGCACAAAGACATATCGCAAAAGGACGTTTACTTATCAATGGCATATCAATGTGTTCAACCGGTGCCAAAATAAAAGGAGAAGTAGAACTCGTCTTCTTTGAAGCCAAAGGTACCAATATGCGTCCCACATTTCAAAATAAAAATTTTATGATATTTGAAAAACCCTCTGGTGTATTGGTACACCCAAATACGATGTCAACACCCTATTCTATGTTGGACGAAGTACGCTCTATTGCTGGAAACAATGCCAATGCAACTCACCGTATCGACATGGAAACTTCTGGTCTTTTACTCGCTTCTAAGCACAAAAAATCAGAAATATTTCTTAAGCATTCTTTTGAAAATAGATCTATAAAAAAGAGTTATTTGGCTTGGGTAGATGGGAAGCTGACAGAACCTTTTACCTGTCAATATCCTATACAAGTCAATAAAGAAGGCTATAGTAAAACCAAACATAAAGTCTATATTTCTAATGAAGGAAAAGCCTCTTTTACCGCTTTTGTTCCTTTGCAATATGATGAAAAACTAGATGCATCTTTGGTTGCATGTTATCCCCACACAGGAAGACTACACCAAATAAGAATACATTTGTTTCACGTGAAACATCCTATTCTTGGTGATCCTATTTATGGGGCAAGTTATCATGCGAGTAATGACTACTTAGACATGACACAAAGTCAAAAAGATAGACTTATTCAACATGGTGCTCCTAGGTTAATGCTCCATGCACAAAGTCTTGAATTTAGCTATGGAAATCGATTTCATATTCAAAGCAAAGAAGATTTTATATCACAAAAAAATTTGATTTATCCAAAGGATAAACGTATCTTCAATAAAAAATAATTTAATATATCCTAGCATGTTTCACGTGAAACAATCAAGACCTAATCTTCTGAACGCATCTCATAAATAAACCATCCTATACCTACAATAGCCACGACAATTATAATGCCTAGTAACGACATATCAACATTACTCATCTTATACCTCCTTTTCTAATGCTTGTTCTCTTAATTGTCCACAAGCCGCAGAAATATCTAAACCTTTTGATTCACGTATAGTACAATGTAATCCACGCTTTGTTAAAAAATCTTGAAATTTGTTCATATCTTCTTTTGTAGGACGTTCAAATTTGGTGCCACCATAAGGATTAAAATAAATCAAATTAACCTTTGCCTTGATACCATCTAAAAGAGAAAGTAATTTTTTTGCAGCAGAGATATCGTCATTGACATCTTTGATGACAAGATACTCAAACATCACTCTTTTTCTATCATTGACAGGAAAGTTTTTAACTGCATCTATAATTGAAGCAATATTATACGCTTTGTTAATAGGCATCAAAGTAGCTCTTAATGCATCATCAACAGCATGAAGAGAAATAGCAAGATTAATACCAAGCTCCATTTTTCCTAATTTCTCTATCTTGGTACTAAGTCCTGATGTTGAAATGGTTTGTCTATGTGTAGCAATTGCCATACCCTCTAAATCAGAAAATATTTTAACTGATTTGACAACCTCTTCTAAATTGTCAAGGGGTTCTCCCATACCCATATAAACTAGATTGACACGACGGTTGGCATCTATGTTATTGTCTTTTTTTATCATACGCACTTGTTCTACAATTTCTCCAGCCGTTAAATTTCTCATAAATCCACTTTTTGCTGTCAAACAAAAAGCACACCCTACTTTACATCCTACCTGAGAAGAGATACATACGGTATATCTCTCTTGATGTTTTAAAGAACCATCTTCATGGTACGTTTTATTTTTCATCAACAAAAGTACTGCCTCTACTGTATGTCCATCGTGTAACTCATAAAGATATTTACGGCTTCCATCTTTTGAATTTTGTACCATCAGTTGTTTAAGTGGTGTCAGTGTATATTGGTTTGCTAATGACTCTCTCAGCTTTTGAGGAAGATTTTTCATCTCATCAAATGATGTGGCATATTTATGATATATCCAATGATATATTTGCTTAACTCGAAAATTCGGTGTAATCTGTTTTTCTAATTCTTCTTTTGTGAAATCTTGTATAATTTTTTTAGTTTTCATCTATTTTGCTTTCTTGAATATATTTAGTGAGTCTTTTCATAGCCTCTTTATGATTTTTTAAAAAATCTTCATGTGCAGATGCATCACAATAGTTTGTCACGATAAAAATACCTTTTGCAGGAATACCAAAATATTTAGCCACTTTAAGTACAGCATAGTATTCCATATTTTCTAAATGAATATTTTTTGATCTATATGCTTTACCTAAACTTTTCTGAGTAGTAATATAATCTGATGAATTTACAATAGTTTCACGTGAAACATTTTTCAACATCGATATTTTATTTTCTATTGGTGTATATGCATTTGATATAAAAAAACTGTTTTCTATATGCGTTGCCGTTTTTGATTTAACAATATCAAAAATCTTTTTTTCTCCATAAGATCCAGCAGTCCCCACAAAAGTAAGTGAATCGGGCATTTTTGTTAAACACAACTTTGTTAGATTGATTGTCACATCAATCATGCCAATACCTATGGGTAAAGCAAAATCAAACTGTTCACTTTCTCCAGCACAAATAAACATTAGATTCTCACAGGAATATCTTTAGCACGAAGATATTTTTTAAGTTCCATAATATCTATCTCTTTAAAATGAAAGATAGAAGCGGCCAAAGCTGCGTCTGCATTACCCACGGTAAATGCTTCTTCCATATGTTGCATTGTTCCCGCACCTCCTGATGCAATTACTGGGATATTCACAAGTTCAGAGATTTTTTTATTGAGTCTATTATCAAACCCTGCCTTAGTACCATCTGCATCCATAGAAGTCACAAGTAATTCTCCTGCCCCTCTTTCATATGTTTCTTTTGCCCACGTAAGTGCATCGATTCCCGTATCATTTCTTCCACCATGTGTGAAGATATGCCACTTCCCTTTTGAAACTTCTTTTGCATCAATAGCTACGACAATACACTGAGAGCCAAAACGTTTTGCACCCTCTTCTATAAATATTGGTCTTTTTATGGCTGCTGAATTTATGCTCACCTTATCGCAGCCCACATTAAGAAGATTGTAAATATCTGAAAGCTCACGTATT
>QNZW01000183.1 GCA_003978375.1 Sulfurovum sp. | reverse complement strand
TATCCCATTTGCCTTCATCCCATACCACCATACCTCCCACTGTTGCCATACCCATCATATGAGAGTTATCAAAACACTCTATACGATAAGGAATAGAAGATAAATCTAGCAAATCTGCTATTTTTTGTTCTATGATGGTATTGTCTTTACTTTCATGTAATAAGGCTTCACAATTTTGTAGTGCTAGGGCTATCAATTTTTCTTTTGTGCCTCGTTGGGGAGTAAGTATTTCTATTTTTTTATTAAAACGGTGAGAGAGTGTACTGGCAACTTGTGTGCTATCTTCAAAACGATGTGCAGTAAGAATTTCTTTTGCTATATGGGGTGTGTCAATGGTATAAAATTCTAATAAAGCTTGTTTATAGGCTTCATTTTCATCAAAAATATGTGTATGTCTAAAATAGCTATGAGACGAAGAGATGATTTTCCCTTCACGCATAAACATTTTTACAATCACACCTTTTTCATCACCATTTTGTATGGCAAAGATATCAAGGTCAAGTGACTTTGCCACATCAAGATTTGAATTAAGGGTGAGTGTGGCAATGGCATCTATCATATCTCGTATACGTGTGGCCTCTTCATAACGTTCTTGGTTAGATAAAAGGAGCATTTTTTCTTTTAATATTTTAATCAATTGTTTACGCTTTGTAATAGAAGTTTTAGCTTCTAAGATGAGGTTGGCATAGGTTTGAGGCGTGACTTTCTCTTCACAGGGGGCTAAGCACTTTTTAATCTGATAAAACAGACAAGCCTTTCCTTCTCTTAGACAAGATTTTTTTTGTACCAATGGATAGACTTCATAAAGGGCATCGAGTAAAGCACGGCCTCCTGTAGGAAAAGGACCATAATAGGTAATTTTTTTGCCTTTAATGACTTTACGTGTAAGCTCAAAACGAGGATAGTCCATAGATTCGTCAATATAGATATAAGGATAGGTTTTGTCATCGCGTAGTAAAATATTATATTTTGGTTTCAGCTGTTTAATGAGAGAGTTTTCTAAGATAAGCGCATCTTCTTCACTTTGTACGACAATATACTCTAAATGATCTGCCTCATGTAACATTTTAATGATACGTGGACTTTGTGTAGGATTGGGTACAAAAGAGGGAGTAAAACGCCAATAAGATTTGACTCTATTTTTAAGATTTTTGGCTTTGCCTACATACAGAAGTTTACCTTTTTGATCAAAATATTGGTAAACTCCTGGAGAAGAAGGAAGATGTTTGACTATCTGTTGCATACAATTTGCTTTTTGATATTTTCAAATTTTTGGGTGAGTGCATCATCCTTACTGGCTATAACAAAATCAGGTGTGGCAAGTTCATTATAATAGGGTACTGTGTCTTTATCTTCATTTTCATGAGGGATTGTATGATACTTGCTGTGAAAGATAACAATCTTTTCTGCTTGCATGATTTCACACGCTTTATCATGTTTTGCAAGTTGTGTTAATACGCTTCTTAATAAATCTTTATTATAATTAAGTTCCATTTTAAAGCCAGGATGAGTGAGGGCTACAAAAAGTGTCTCATTTCTAATATAAACAAAAGCGATAGCTTTTTGATACTTCGTGCCCAAAAGTTTGATATATTTTTTATAACAGACCTGTTGCTTTAAAAATTTAAATTGAGGTTGGTTCGTAAGATGAGACAAAATAGTATACGCATTTTTCATGGTTTTATTATAGCATCTATTTGCTGTGCAATATTGGTAGGGTGTGGACATAAAACACATCCAGTGTATGTAGATAAAAATGGCAAACAGCATAAAGTAAACTTAGATAAGTAAAAATGAAAAATGATCATTTTTTTAACAAAAGAGAGCTCTCGTGATAGATGAAAAGTATGATGTACTGATTATAGGTGCAGGTATCTCTGGACTCTATGCAGCGATGAATCTTCCAGAGGACAAAAAAGTTTTGGTGGTGTGTAAAGATGTGCCTTGGGAGTGTAATACCTTTTATGCACAAGGTGGTATGGTTACCGCATTGAATGATGCTGATGTTCCTGTGCATATAGAAGATACACTCGCAGCTGGAGCATACCATAACGATAAAGAAGCCGTAGAGATACTCTCTCGTACTTCACTAGAGACTACTGCTGATATTATAGACAAAGGTATGGCATTTGACAGTAATGCAGAGGGTAAGATTCTTTACACCAAAGAAGCGGCACACTCTGTAGAGCGTATCGTTCATGCAGGCGGAGATGCCACAGGGCGATATATGCACTATTTTATGATGGTACAAAACAAACATCAACTCCAAAAAAATACCTTGGTGTATGATTTACTCATAGAAGACGGAAGATGTTATGGGGTCAAAGCGACAGTCAATTATGAGCCTACAACGATTTATGCAGACGATGTCATTATTGCAAGTGGAGGAATAGGTTCGTTGTATGCGTACAATACCAATTCTCGTACGGTCTCTGCAGATATTCATGGTATCTGTGTAGAAAAGGGCATAGAGTTAGCAGATATGGAATTTATGCAGTTTCACCCTACTGTATTTGTAGATACCCCTTATGCAAGAAAATTGTTACTCACAGAAGCACTTAGAGGTGAGGGTGCGCATATCGTTGATGATGAGGGGCGACGTTTTTTATTTGACTATGATGATAGAGGTGAACTAGCTAGTCGTGATATCGTCTCGCGAGGTATTTTTGATTATAAACGCAAAACAGGCAAACAAGCCTATTTGGATTTTTCGATGTTTGAAGCGGAGTGGTTTGAACATCGCTTCCCCAATATCACCCGTACATTCGCAGCGATTGGTTACCATTTTCCTCAAGATAAAGCACCTATTTCACCGGCATTTCACTATGCAAATGGAGGGATAAAATGTGACATTAACGGCTGTATCCCAGGCATGGAAGGGCTTTATGTCATCGGTGAAGCAGCAAGAACAGGTGTGCATGGTGCCAATCGTTTGGCATCAAATTCACTCTTAGAGGGAGTGGTATTTGCAAAACGAGCAACCAATCATCTTTTGCACAAAGAAAAAAAAGCATTTCAAACACCTGCTTTTGAGAAGGACTATGGTAATATCTTGCACAAAGAAAACGATAAAATCTATAAGCAACGTCTTCGTCAAATTATGTGGGATGATATAGGCATTATTAGGACAACCAAAGGCTTACATGAAGCCAAAAATCTTATTTATGATATGAAAAATAAAGAGATAGGCAGATTGTTACAATTAAGACTCAATACAGCTTCAGCTATAGTAGATGCTGCATTGGCACGAAAAGAATCATTGGGTTCACACTATATAGAAAATGAATAAATAACAAGGATGACAATGCACGAACAATTACATTTAACAACAACTTGGGTGGGAATGCTCTCCCTGTTTATATTTGTCACAGGATATTACTTTATTGCCACTGAAGATAAATATAATATCAACAAAGCAAAACCTGCACTACTCACAGGAACAAGTATCTTTATGCTTATTGGTGTCTATTTTGCGATGAATGGGCTAGATGGTAGCTACTTGCATCATGAGATAGAGAATTTGATTGTGGAAATATCTGAAATCTTTTTCTTTTTATTTGTGGCGATGACCTATATAGAGGCAATGATAGACAGGAGCGTTTTTTCTGCACTTAGGTTTAACCTTGTAAGTAAAGGATATGACTATAAAAAGCTGTTTTGGGTGACTGGATTTTTGGCATTTTTTATCTCACCAGTGGCAGATAATCTTACCACAGCACTTATCCTCTCAACGGTACTCATCACTATAGACAGAACCAATAAAGCTTTTATTGTACCCTCAGCAGTAAATATCGTAGTAGCAGCCAATGCTGGTGGAGCGTGGTCACCATTTGGTGATATCACGACACTGATGGTATGGACAGCAGAAAAAGGTGCATTTACAGAATTTTTATACCTTTTTCCTGCATCGTTTATAGGTTGGATAGTGACTGCATATCTCTTATCTAGATATGTACCCAATGATACACCACCATTTGCTAAAGATGAAAAGAAAATAGATGTAGACGAGGGTGGTAAAGTGATTGTAGGTTTGTTTGGACTGACGATTGTTATCGCAGTGATCTCTCACCAACTTTTATATCTTCCAGCAATGTGGGGGATGATGTTTGGTTTGGCAATACTTAAAATGTATGTCTATTTTCTCAACAAGAAAAATAGAGTACGTATAGAAGATGATGCTTATGAAGATGAAGCAATTAATGCCTTTGCCTGGATATCACATATCGAAAATGATACTTTGCTTTTTTTCTTTGGTATTTTGGCCGCAGTAGGGGGGCTTCATTTCTTGGGCTTCTTAGAATACTTCACCGCACTCTATACGCAGTTTGGTGCCACAACTGTCAATGTGGGAGTAGGGTTCCTCTCAGCTATTGTCGATAATGTGCCTGTCATGTCAGCTGTACTCAAAGCCAATCCAGATATGGGAGTCAATACACAAGCACAGTGGATGCTAGTAACGCTCACAGCAGGTGTAGGAGGAAGCCTTATCTCTCGGCAGCAGGTGTAGGCGTTATGGGTAAACTTCATGGCATTTATACTTTTTCATCACACATGAAATTTGCATGGACAGTGCTTGTAGGATATATTATCTCTGTAACGATTTGGTATGTACAGTTTATTATGTTTGGTATTGGGGCTTAAGTTTAAATTTTTTTATATTTAGGGTTATTAGGAATGCCCAAATAAGCAAGGAGAGAGCTTGTATAAATTGTTACTAAAGCAACCATTCCTTGCAAGAGATAACAATGAAAAAGGAAGAGTTGCTACCCCATTAGAGTTATTTTATGATTTGATTTTTGTTGTTGCAATCGCAAAATTGGCAACATCATTTCACCATGCAATTTCAAATAACGATATATCACACGGAACAATAAGTTATCTTACGATGTTTTTGATGATATGGTGGGC
>QNZW01000138.1 GCA_003978375.1 Sulfurovum sp. | reverse complement strand
AGAAAAAGATATTTTTATTCGTTTACGTCTCAATAGTTATTTTTATTCTAAAAAGAACAATAAATTTAATGTCAGACTTAATGCACAACTTCCTTTTAGTAGATGTAAAAGAAGATGGAAAATTTTTATTCAAGATATGTCTTATAATGATGAAAAAGAGATAAGACCAGAAGAAAATTCTGGTAAATTAGGCATAGGTATTCGTTATTATAAAAAAGAACAACACGGTATTACATCTAACTATTCATTGGGATTAAATGGTGCACATCCTTATGTACGTGCAAGATTCGGATTGCCTTTTCTTATAAATAATTGGGATATTGAACCTGTACAGATATTTAAATATTCGAGTAAATATTACTTTAAAGAAGAAACAAATATCTATTTTGATAGATTTGTTAAAAACAATAACTTATTTAGATTCAAAATCCATAGAGAAACACAAACAAAAAAGAAAGGTATGGATTATGCATTTTCTTTTGAATATTATATGAATTTTAAAAAAAGCACAGGATTTAGACTCTCTCAAACATTTTTTGGAAATACACACTATAAAGACAATCCTTCTGATTTAAAAGTCTATAATGGTATCAATAATTATGAAACTTCACTAAGTTGGAGGGCAAATACCTGGAGAAAATGGTTCTATTATGAAATACGTCCTACAGTAAACTTTGACAGAAAATATGACTACAAAGCTAGTTATGCCTTACGTTTTTTTATCGATATCTATTTTGGCAATTACCATAAAATTACCGCACCCACTAAATATGTCGACTTTTAATGGGTATACTAATAAATAGGATAATTTTTATCCTATATTAATTTTATTTATCTTATAATTGAGCCATATTAAATTAAAAAAGGATTCATTATGCCAAAAATAAACAAATACACCGATATCTCTGAAATAGATAGAGAAGCAAAAAAAGATCTTATCGATAGACATTCACCTTTCATACACTGTGCGGACACGGCTGTAGAAGGTGAGCCATTTCAAGTTACTATCAAAATGGGAAATGAATATACACACCCAGATGATTTCGATCATTATATTGAATCTGTAACACTTTTTGATGGTGAAACTGAATTGGCTAGAGCCTCTTATGTTGCAGGTGCTTTAGGCAATGTAAAAGCACACAATACCACTATTTTTACCATTATTCCTACAGGTAAAAAATTAAAACTTGTGGCACATGGATACTGTACAAAACATGGTATTTGGGAAGGACCTGAAAAAGTTGTAGAAGTAAACTAATACTTTTTTACTTACCAATCAATCCCCTTTGGGGATTTCTACTTTTTTTACACCCCAAAAAAACATATAGATTAAGAAGCAAAAGAGTACAATACTTTTATGAAAAATCTCAAAAATGCTCTTTTACTCAAGCAGCTTTATCAACTCAAACATTTAGGTTACCGTTATACTTCCCTCACCCCTTACCAAGAAGATGAACCAAACTTTAGCCTTCCTAATACACTTGAAGCTTTGAAAAAACAGGCCTTAGAGTGTCATCTTTGTTCGCTCAGTAAAAGTAGAGAAAAAGTAGTGTTTGGTGAAGGTAATGTTAATGCCAAACTTATGATTGTGGGTGATATGCCTAGCAATAGTGATGACAGCACAGGAAAAATATTTACAGGTCGTTCAGGAGAATTGCTTACAAAAATGATAGAAAATGTCTTAGATATTAGCAGAGAAGAGGTCTATATAAGCAACATACTTAAATGTAAAGCATTAGAGATGCAGGCCCCATCACCTACACATGCACATACCTGTCATCCCTATTTACTCAAAGAGATAGCACTTGTAAATCCTACTGTTATTATAGCCTTTGGTACTTTGGCCTATCATTATCTGACAGAAGATGATACACCCATAGAAAAAATAAGAGGCACACTCTGTACACAAAAAAAGTATCGTATTATGCCTACCTATCATCCTAGTTATCTACTAAGGAATCCTAGTGCCAAAAAAGAGGTTTTTGAAGACCTATTGAAAGTCAAAGCATTACTCTAAAGTAAACTCTCCTTTGACCATCCCTGCCTCATGTAAAAACTGTGAAGGCTTGTACTCAATTTTTTTGATTTTATCGTAAGTAGCTAAAGAGAGATATAATTTATCTTTGGCTCTGGTAACTGCCACATAAAAAAGCCTTCTTTCCTCTTCTATACTTGACATCATTTTTCTATTTGGGAAACGCCCATCTACAAGATCTATGACATACACTTCTGGAAACTCTAAACCTTTAGAAGCATGTACAGTTAAGAGGTTTACACCCTCACCTTCACTTAACTCATTCCCACCCAATACCATAGCATTCACAAAACGACTGAGTTCTTTGTATTGACGAGAAAGATCCAATAAGAGTCTTGCTTTTCGTTCTATACGCTCTTTAGCGGTACGTTTTTTCTCCTCGTCTATTTCACCTGATTTTAGTCTTCCTCTTTGGGTGGCTAAAAGTTCTATTATATTTTTATAGAGTGTTGAAGCTATAATATTCTGAAGAATTTCATAAGGGTTATTGCGTCCATGTATTGTATGCATGAGTGTATGAAATTCTTTAAAAAATTGAACACCATCTGTCGTTAATTTGCTATGTTTAAGCAGTGGATGTGACATTATAACATTTCCTAAATTCAATGCATTAAACCTAGAAGCTGAACCTATCTCTTGGTCATCATCAAAAAGCCCTAATTGTATATTTTTATTTGGGTTTAATTTGGGTAAATCTTCTACTGTAGGTGAGAGTATACCTTGCATAAAATTCCCTTCTCCAAAGTGTAAAAAACACTGAAACAACTCTTTAGAAAGTGCAGATCCAACCCCTCTTGCATATTCAAATATATGGATAAATGCCATCATATCTTTAGGGTTTACTAGCAAAGAGACAATATCTAATAAAAATTTTATCTCTTTGGCATCAAAAAAACTTGTACCTCCTTTACGTTTACAGGCAATACCAAATTCACGAAGACTTGCCTCTACCCCATCCGCTGAAGCATTGTTACGAAATATTACAGCGATATTATCGCTGGGTACATGGGTTTGCTTGATACTTTGTGCAATAGCCTGATACTGTTCAAAAAGATCATTATAAATCAATAATCTAGGAGGATGTGTTTTACCATGTCGTCCTACTTCTAGCTTTTTAGGATAAATACGTTCATTGCGTTCTATGACTTTATTTGCTAAAGAGAGTATAGGTGCAGTAGAACGGTAATTTGTTTTAAGTGTATAGACCTTTGCTTCTTTATAACGCTTAGAAAAGGTTGCAATATTTTCTATATTTGCACCATTAAACGCATAAATACTTTGATCATAATCACCCACACAAAAAAGTGACTTTGGCTGGAGTGCATCAATCAAGGCACTTTGTAGTGTATTGGTATCTTGATACTCATCAACAAGTATTTCTTCAAAAGAGATAGTGTTTTCTTGAAGATGTTGCTTCATACGTAATAACAAATCATTAAAAGATGCAAAACCATAAGCTATTTTTTCTGCTTCAAACTCTTGGGTAATATCCATATAAATATCCATCACAAGTTCATGTTCTGGATACTTTTCTAAAAACCATACATCAAAACTATCGAGTGAAGCATTTTGATACAATGAATACATCTCATACAAATATGTTGCAGAAAAAGGCTGTATGGTAAGATTCATACGTTCAAAATTACGCTTTTCATAAATACTTCTAAAAAGTGTTTTAAGTTCAGAAGGTTGCTTCAGTGCCAAATTTGGATACAGTGCTTTAAGCCATCGATAACTTACTGCATGAAAAGTACCTGATTCTATTTTATTGACTATTTTTTTTGGGAAAAATCGTTCCAATCTTGCTATCATTTCTCCTGCTGCTTTATTGGTAAAAGTAAGCAACAAAATAGTCGATGGATCTACACCAGAATGTAATAAATGTGCAATACGACCTACAATTGTAGACGTTTTACCTGTACCTGCACTAGCAATAATAAGATTATGTCCTAAAGGTGCAGTAGCAGCTGCATGCTGCTCTGCATTGAGTGTACTAAGAGGCAATTAACATTGACCAATAATATAATAGGTATTGGTATTGTCTACGTGCTTTAATTCTAACTTATATTTATCTGCCCAATGGGATACAAGCTTTTTAAATGCCGAAAGATTATCTGCTGTATTGTCTTCGTTACATTTAATTTTTAGATAATCTTCAGAATTTGACATAGCAATAAATCCTTTTTCTACAGCGAGTGCATCATTAAAAGAAGGAAGATGCTGTGAAAATTTATCAAAATCTTTTGTATTTTTCATAATGTTATTTATTTGTTTAAGTGTTTGTGGTGTTAAGGTATAGCCAAGTTGTGTCAAAATCGCTTCTGGAGTAAGGTCAAGATGCATCATTTTCCTCTATGATAATTTAAAATTCATTGTATCAAATTTTTAATTAGGATTAGGATTTTATTTTTATCTAATGCCTAATTTGGGAGAAAGTAAGTTATAATATATAACTCAATATTAAAATTATATATAAAAGGGATAGGGATAAATGATGATGTTTTTAAAACTATGTATGTTAATAATTTATTCCTTTCATTTCATCTATGCAACAAATAATCCTTTCCAAATTAATTTTTTAGAATTAGAAAAAAATCACGAAGCATTGGTTACTCTTTTAG
>QNZW01000061.1 GCA_003978375.1 Sulfurovum sp. | reverse complement strand
GGTGATCAAGCCTTATAAAATGTCGGATTTAGTAGAAGCAAGTATCGATATGCTGATGGTAGAGTATCCACAACGCCTTATTCATATAGATACCATTCAAGATTATTCTATCAATGTAGATTTTGAGCTCTTTACGCTTACGATTAAAAATCTTCTAGACAATGGCATCAAATACAGCACCAACAAACATATTATTGTACGTATCGATACAAATAAAGTAGAAATTCATAACCAAGGAGAAGCTTTAAAAGAGCCTTTAAAAAGCTACTTCAAGCCTTTTCATACTTCTAAAAAAGGACTGGGATTAGGGCTTTATATTGTAAAGAGTATTTTAGATATTCATAAAATGAAACTATACTATGACCATAAAGAGGGGAAAAATATCTTTACAGTCGTTTAAACTCTAGTTTGCACTTTGTGCCTCAATGGTATCAGAGAGCATAAATGCAAGTTCAAGTGCCTGAGAGGCATTGAGTCTTGGGTCACACTGGGTATGGTAGCGACTAGCAAGTCCTTCATCATCTATAGGAGAAGAGGTACTACCAGTACACTCGGTCACATCATTTCCTGTCATTTCCAAGTGTATACCAGCAGCCACTGTTCCCATCTCTTTATGGATGGCAAAAAATTGTTCTACTTCAGAGAGAATATTATCAAAATTTCTTGTTTTGTATCCTGTGGATGATTTTTCAATATTTCCATGCATTGGATCAATCGTCCATACCACATTTTTTCCTGCATCTCTTACTTTTTTGAGTAAAGGAGGAAAGGCTTCAGAAATTTTATCTGCACCCATACGTACAATAAGATTTAACCTGCCCTCTTCATTATTTGGATTTAATGCCTCTATAAGTGCAATTAATTCATCTGCCTCCATCGTAGGACCCACTTTACACCCTATAGGATTTTGGATACCTCTAAAGTACTCAATATGTGCTTCACTTAAATCACGGGTTCTGTCTCCAATCCATAGCATATGCGCTGCACAGTCATACCATTGCCCCGTTTCAGTATCTTTTCTGGTCAATGCTTCTTCATAATTAAGCAATAGTGCTTCATGCGAAGTATAAAGCGTCGTTTGGTGGAGCTGTGGGAGCATATTGGAAGTCAATCCACACGCTTCCATAAACTTCATAGAGTGATCAATTTTATTAGAGAGTTCATCATACTTTTTACCCAGTGGATTATCTTTGATAAATTCTAAATTCCATTGATGTACCTTATTTAGGTCAGCCAACCCTCCGCGCGAAAAAGCACGTAAAAGATTGAGTGTTGCTGCTGATTGATTGTACGCTTTTAACATATTTTTAGGATTTGGCACACGTGCTTCTTCGTCAAACTCTATACTATTGATAATATCACCACGGTACGATGGCATTTTAACACCATTAATTTCTTCATAATCAGAACTTCTTGGCTTTGCAAACTGACCTGCAATACGCCCTACTTTTACTACGGGTTTACCTGTTGAATACATCAATACCATATTCATCTGAAGCATCAATTTAAAAAGATTTTTAATACTCTTTGCATTAAAGTCAGAAAAACTCTCTGCACAATCTCCCCCTTGGAGCAAAAATACTTCACCACGTCCAGCTGCAGCTAATTTTTCTTTCAGTTTTCTTGCTTCCCCAGCGAAAATAAGCGGTGGATAAGTACTTAACTCATCTTCTACCTTGTTAAGAAGTGTTTGGTCTGGATAGGTTGGTTGTTGCTTTATAGGAAAGTTTCTCCAACTACTAGGTGTCCAACTCATAATCATCCTTATGTAGGCTTTTTGCCCTTTATCTTTAATGAAAAAGATTATAGCTTAAAATCTATGAAAATAGTATGGATACTAAAAAATATTTGAAAAAATTAATATATTTGAGCTAAATTTAAGAAAAATTATGCATTTTCACATGGTGAATAAGTAGTGAATAACTCATATTAAAAAATGAGATACGTATATGTGGGCGTGAAACAAAATTCACTATTTTTTCACGACAAAAGTAACAAAATTTGCCCACTGAAAAAGTGTTTGAATTTTTGTAAATCCTGCATCTTTACACATCTGAATATTCTCTTTTATTGTAAAAGGAATTAGTACATTTTCTAATGCTTCTCTTTTTTGTGCTATTTCATATTCACTATATCCTTGTTCTTTTTTATAAGCATAATAAATATCTATCATCTGCTTATCTAATATTTTATCTTCAAATACAATTTTTTCTGAAAAGATAAACATACCCTCATCATTGAGCCCATTATAAAGTTTTTTCACAAGCTCCAAACGCTGTATAGGACGGATAAATTGCAAGGTATAGTTGGCTACTATCACATCTTCATTTTTGTAATCATAGCTTAACATATCTGCGAGTTCTAACTCTATATTGGCACCAAAAGCCTGACATTTTTGTCTGGCTCTATCTAACATTGCTTTAGAATTATCCAAGCCCTTAAGTCTCATATTTGTAGACATTTTACTATGCAAATCAAGTAAAAACTTTGCTGTAGATGAACCCAAATCTAGTATTTTTTTCTCATTTTTTTCTTCTGCTAAAATAAGTGAAATAATCAACGCTCTCACCTCATCATAATACGGAACAGAACGGCTTAACATATCATCAAAAACAGAAGCCACTGCTTCATCAAATTCAAACTTTTTATTTATTTCTTGAGTGAATACTTTATCTTCTTTCATCTAGCATCCTTTTTGCAGATATCATGTCTGTGCTTATTTGCTGTTTTAATTTATCAAGAGACTCAAATTTTTGATTTTTACGTATAAAATCTATAAATGCTATCTCCACTTTCCCCTCTACTACACCAATATCTTCTTCTAAAATATGTGTTTCCACAGCAAAAGAATCATCTGTAGTGGCTCTATGTCCTAAAAAACTCACAGAATCAAACCACTCTCCTCTTATTTTTGTACGCGTGGCATACACTCCCTCTAGTGGTAACTGATACGCTTTTATATCAAGGTTCAGTGTAGCAACAAGCTCTTTTGTTCCAAGACCTTGCCCTGAGATAACTATGCCATCTATACTATACACTCTACCTAAAAGTTTATTTGCCATATCTAGATTACCCTCACGCAAATATGTTTTAATGGTACGAGAATGCACAGGAATACCTTCTATGCTTACTTCTTGGACTATCTCTACCTTACCATCAAAAAGACTCTGAAGTGTCTTGGCTGAACCTGCCTTCTCTTTGCCAAAGGCAAAGTCATAACCCACAACTATTGTTTCAAGCTGAGGAAAGTCACTTTTTAGTCTCTGCACAAATGCTTCAGGACTCAAGCCTTTAATGGCATCAAAATGATAAAAAAAACATACCTTGGAAGTAAAATTTGCACGTTTAACTCCAGGTGTCAAGTACCCACCATTACGCTCAATGATAATAAGAGCCTCTACTTTCTCTGCCAATGTCTGATGGGCAATATGCATCCCATCGAAAGATCCTATGGCAATAGATTTGATAGTGTTGTTGTATTTCAAAGTTTTCTCCGTATGGTGCTGTTACCACAGCACCTTTTATCATACCGTTTGGCACATATTTTTCTCTATGCAAATTTTACCATAAGGTGCTGTAGCAACAGTACCCTATAGTTTTTTAAAATGATAAAGATATTCCTGATTACCCTCTTTACCTTGTACACGTGAAAGTGCTTGAGCTTTCTCTTCCCAACCAAGCTTCTTGGTCTCTGCTTCAAAAGCTTCTTTACGTCTGGCTATAGCATCTAGGTCTTGTACCACACCCCTGCTATCACGCTTGGTATCTTTACCTACTTCAAATTGTGGCTTGTAGAGTATGATGATATCTGTACCCTCTTTGGCAAGTCTGTCTATATCATCTATTATCTGCAAAATAGAGATAAACGACACATCACAAGTAATAAGCCCAAAGCCTTCATCATCTCGAAAGTCACGAATATCAGTATTTTCATGCAGTGATACTTTGTCATTATTTCGCAAAGAGATATGCAACTGTTCAGAACCCACATCCACACAGTCCAATGACTCTACATCATTTTCCAACACTATCTGTGCAAAACCACCTGTAGAGGAGCCTATATCCAAAGCTCTTTTACCCTTAAAATTCATAGGATATTCAGCCAAAAAATTCTCCAACTTACGTGCCGCACGGCTCACATAAAACTTCGCATCTGCCACTTCCACTACGGTATTTTCATCTATCTTCATCGAGGGCTTGGCTTTTTTACCATCTACCAAAACCTGCCCAGCCTTAATAGCCTCATGCGCACGGTTACGGCTCTCGAAGTAACCCTCAACTACAAGGTATTTGTCTAGTCTCATTTTAAAAATCTTTCATAATTTACTATTTTTATACCACAATCAACAAACTTCTTATCATTAGTCACTAGAATCGTACACTCATTATTTTTAGCACAAAGACATTGTAAAGTATCTTCCAAATCTAGCCCTTTTGTCAAAGACAAATGTGTTGCTTCTTCTATAACATCCCTACCAAATGCCATAACCTGCCAATCTACATAAACAATATTTTCGAAAAATTCCAACGTAGCTCTTTTGTCATTAGATATATAATACAGTGTACTCAACATATCTTCGCTAATGAAAACATTATAGTCTTCTAGCATTAACTTTTTCAATAATTCCAAAGAAAGCCCATGATTAGGTCTTCCCCCATCTATCATATCTGCAACAATATTTGTATCTAGA
>QNZW01000161.1 GCA_003978375.1 Sulfurovum sp. | reverse complement strand
CCAGCATTTAGGGCGTTGTTTTAGTCACGAAGAACAAATAGATATATTACTTAAAGATTTGAAAAAAGAGTATAATGAAGTCTTAGCTATCAAGCATAAACCCTATAGTCCACGTGTATTTTTCTTTTTATGTAAAAGCAAAGTGATAAAAGAGAGTCTTGAATTGAGGCTGTCTCAATTCGTAGAGAGTTATAAGCAATTTTGGAAAATGTATCACTAATATACATTTTACAAGCTTATGTATTATCCAAAAGTATGTAAAGAAATGATTTTAAATTTTATCATCTCTTTACGGCATAATTTGGGTTGATTAGTGTATATGTACCTTTGTACCATTACGTACTTTCGAAAAAATCGTTTTTGCTACATTTTTTGGAAGTCTAATACACCCATTGGTAGCAGGATATCTTTTGACATATTTACTTGCATGTAAGCCTACACCATCACTGGTTAATCTCATCCAGTTGTATAAAGATGCACCTACATATTTAGCACCAGATTTACATCCTTTAAATTTACGTCTATCTCCATGATATATACGTTTACCATGTCTAAAGTAATCTCCAAATATGGTAGAGTGCTTGTCACGTATTTTTTCTCTAATTTTAAAGGTACCTCTAGGTGTATGTTTGTCTCTATATGTTTTTGTATTTGGTTCAAATTTGTGTTTTGCACCTGTAGTACATGGTGAATTTAATGCCACTTTATTGTTCACAAAAAGTGTTATTCTTTGTTTGGCAATATCTACATCTAATTTAGTATTTCTACTTGTAGCTTGTTTAAGCAATGCATTGTTTTTATATACTTTATAACTTTTTCTTAGATTTGTTGATTTTTTAAATGCTGCAAATGAACTATCAGCGTAGATAGCTGACGTGAGCAAACATAGCATTATTACTTTAATTATTATTTTCATACATTTATTTCCATTTCATACGTTTTAGTTTTTACACGCGTGATTATAGCAGATTTTCTTTATTTTATTAAAAGAGTAGAAAATAATCCAATGAGTCCACCAAACAATCCTCCCCAAACCACAAGCCATCCTAAATGTTTATGGATAAGTTTTTGTACGAGTTCTTTTACCATTTTGGGGCTAAGTTCATCTAGGCGTTTAGTAATAAGTGCTTCAATAGAGTCAAGCATATCATCACTCAGTGAGGAGTTTTGTATATGGTAGTCAAGTTGTGCTTTAAAAGCAGATGAGGAGACGATGGTACTTACTGCAGATTTAAGTTTGTGAGTAAATGGCTCTTTTAATGCATTTAGTGCCTCTTCTCCTCCAAACATACTCACTGCTGCACCAAATTTTGATTCCATAACTGTTTTTGAAAGTGCTTCAAAGGCAGGAGAAAAATCAGATGTTTCTACCAAAGGTGCAAGGTCTATCTTTTTCTCTTCATTTTCAAAAAAATGATTTAACTGTTCTTTTGTAAAAAACTGTTGCATGATCATCTCTTTAATGGCATTTTTAAATGTTTCAAAATTGTTTTCTATCACACCAGAGCCATATAAAAAAGGTACTTTCTCAAAAAGCATATGAATGGCAATTTGATTGGTAATAGATCCAGAAAGAGCAAAAAGACCTGTATACAAAAATATATCATGATACGCAGATGGTAAGCTATAGGCTATGCCAATAAGCAATAAAGAGAGTATATTTGTAATGAAAGACTTAGACATCTAGAAGTACCTGTGTTAAATCTTTTACATCTCTTAGCGCATTGGTATGTTCTGTAAAGCCCCAATCTACCATAATATACGCAATATTTGCCTTTTTTGCCGCCATTTCATCACGTGGTCCATCGCCTATAAAAAGTGCTTCATTTGCCTTACAATGGAGTTGGTCTAAAAGTGTATAGAGCATATCTGGATGTGGTTTGCCTTGTGGTACATCATCATAACATACTATAGCATCAAACAGAGGATAAATCTCTAAATATTCAAGTGATTCAATGGTAGATTGTCTATAGGCATTGGTAGCTACTGCAAGTAAGTAACCTTTTTTTTTGAGTGCTATAAGTAGATCTTTTATGCCTTCATAAAGAGTTAATTCTTTCTCGTGATTCTGCGTATAGTATTCTGAAAACCATTTTTCATGGTCAGCATCAAATGTTTTGGCATGATAAAATGTTTGTGCAGGATTAAGCGTATGGTCATTGACAGCGTTTAAAATTTTGCTTGTCTCCATGGGGGCAAAGCCTAACTGTTTACGTACATAATTGATAGCATTGGCTATGGTCAGCGAAGAGTTGACTAAAGTGCCATCCATATCAAAAATAATAAGTTTTTTTTGCATCTATTTTGACTTTTTATGTTTAGAATCTGTATGGTTAAATCTAATATAAACAGAAAGACTTATTAGTAACAAAGAAATACCCACAATAAGGTAGACAGCATATTGAAGTTTATCAGGTGCAGTAAGTGCAAATTTAAAGACAAGCATTAATGCCTCTATAGAAAGAGCAATGATAATAGAACCTAAAAAACGTACCATTGTTTGATGGGCATTGTTTGAATGGTTTTTTCTCTCTTTTCCCAATACCTCTTCTTCAAATATTGCTTTGACCAAATCAAAAATAGCCAGAGAAAGGGTAAGTAAAATAGTGGAAGTAAACATCTCATTAATGTCAATATTTGTAAAATCAAAGCCAAAACTCATAAAAGAAGTAATCCCCTTAATAAAGAGCAGCAATGAAACAGCTCCAAGTGCTAAAGAAAAAGCTGCATAGACTATTTTTGTAAATTGGCTAGAGAGAGAATCGATAGAACTAGGAGAGACCATACGTAAAATATTTGCTAAAGATATATCTACACAGATAATAGACAAAAGCGTATCGTTTTCATCATAAATAGGAAAAGAAGCAGTGACTACCATAGTGTTGCTTATCATAGAAGGATAAGGATCAGTTAAAGTACAACGATGCTCTTTAATGGTTTTATAATAGTAGGCTCTATTACTTCTATTTTCTCCTTTTCCTTCACCGTTTAATTTTTTATTTTTAGAGATATTTGCTGTCATTTGTACACCTTGAGCATCTAGGGCATAGACTGTTTCAGCTTTAGGGATAGCATTATTTAGGCTTTGAAGATTGGAGAGTATGGTAGTATCTAAAGTAGTACTTTCCATATTTTGAGAAATATTTCTACCTATAATATAACAAAGATACGCTCTTGCTTTTGCACGTATTTGTGCATATTCCTGAATCTCTTTTATTTGCATAATCCTCTCCTTTTTTTAGAGCACTTTACCTAAAGTTTCTGAAAAATATACTTTTTGGTTTATAGCTACCTGTGGAGCAATACTCTCTTTTTGAGAAAAGGTTAAAATGGTAGATCCCATCTCAAACCAACCAAATAGTTCGCCTTGTTCTAATGTAAGGTTTTCGTATGTATAGTGTTGAGGCTCAGTGATGTCACTGTTGGTATGGATATGCTCTTCAAAGGTAACAATCATCTTACCTACATTCAGTGCACCTACAAGTACAAGTACTTGTGTTCTTCCTTTTTCATCTTCACAAGCCATAATCACACGTTCATTTTCAATAAACAAATTTTTTTTATGACGTAAAAGAGGAAAGTTTACAGGATAAAGTTTGCCTGGAATATGTGTTAGGCTTAATACCTTTAATCTCATAGGTGCATGGTAACGATGGTAGTCTTTAGGTGAGAGATAAAAATTGATAAACTCACCATCCTCTACTTTGTTTGCTAAGTCTGTATGATAAGAGCCAAACAGTGTATGTATATCATATGACATTCCCTTGATTTGATAGGCTTTACCCTCTTTTATTTTTCCTGCATCTGTAATGAGTGCATCTACCCCAGAGATAAGAAGATTTTTTTCTTTGGGAAGCATAGGAGGCTTGATAAATGCTCTTGTAAAAAGTGCGTTAAGTGTAGGATAAGCACTAGGCTCTTTAAAAGCAGACATATCTAACCCCATAAGTTTTACATAACCTGTATTAATGATGTTTTGTACCATAGGTGAAAAAGATTTTGAAGCAAATTTTCCAAATAGGTTTGAGATAACTGAAGTGAAGTGTTTTTTCATTTTTGTTCCTGCTATAAAATAATTTTTATTATAGCATTTGTCATTTAGGGTTGGGGTAGGTATTAAAAATATTTGTATATCCCTTTAGTTAGTACGGAAATAAAAACGATATAATCCTAAACGATGCAAAAATATAAATAAGAGGAAAATCATGGCAAAATATATACTTTTTGATACAGAAACAACAGGAAATCAAGAGAAAGATCGCATCATACAAATTGGTGCGTTGATTGTACATTCACGTGAAAATATAGAAGTATTTGATGCACTCTGTTTGGCTGATGTACCCATCACTATAGAGGCAATGGAAGTGCACCATATTACGCCAGATGTTATAGCAAATCAACCTCCCTATGAAGCACTAGAATTTAATCAAAAATTACAAGAATACAATCAGTCAGAAAACTACCTTATTGCACACAATATCTCTTTTGATTTGGGTATGTTGGAAAAAGAAGGATTTGTAAATCGTTATACACTTATCGATACACTTCGTTGTGCAAAGCACTTATTGCCTGATAGTCCTTACCATAGACTCCAGTATTTGCGTTATGCATTAGAGCTTTATCTTGATGAGGGTGTAGAGGCAGAGAAATTGGGTGTAAGTATTAACGCACATGAAGCTATAGGTGATGTTTTGGTGATGAAGCTAT
>QNZW01000088.1 GCA_003978375.1 Sulfurovum sp. | reverse complement strand
GATCATGTGTGTGTCCACTTAAAATGAAGTCAACACCTTTGACCTTTTTGGCCAACTCTTGATCCACCGAGAAACCATCGTGGCTCAATACCACAATCGCATCAACTTTTTTCTCTTTTCGAAGCATGTCTACATATTTTTGTAATGACTCATGACGCAATGCAAAACTCCAACCTTCCGTAAACTTTTTAGGGTTTGCGGTCGAAGTAAAAGGAAAAGACTGTCCGATGATACCTATCTTCGCTCCTCCTACCTCTTGTATAGAATACGGAGGGAAAATAAGCTCCTCAAATGATTCAGAAAAAGGATCATTGTCAATCACATTTTGAGAAATAAAATCTCCATTTAATTGACCAATAAGTTCATGTACACGCTCTTTACCATAAGTAAATTCCCAGTGACCTACCATTACATCAACACCCAAATAATTTTGTGCATCAACGATGGCTTCACCTTTTGTTTTGAGTGCTACTGCTGTACCTTGCCATGTATCTCCAGAGTCCAAGAGGATAACATTTTTAGCTCCTCTTTCTTTCTTGACATGGTCAATAATAGGCTTCATATGTGCAATACCACCCATCTTACCAAATTTTTTCGCAAGTTCAGTAAAATCATTATGTGTATCAAAATATGCATCCAAGCTACCTGGCTGGATACCATAATATTTTTGGAAGCTCTTACCACAAATAAATCCTGGGGTACCTACTAGATTCTTTGCAGAAATCAATGTAGAAGGCTCTCTCCAATAGAGTGGTTTAATATGTGCATGTAAATCACAAAAATGTAAAATCGTTGCTTTTCCTTTGGGCTTAAAATCAACCACATCAGAAAAACTAAGTTTTTTAATTTTTTCTTTTACTTTTTCACCTGCAAAAAGATTGGTTCCTCCAGCTGCACCCACTAAACCTAGTGCTGATGCAATTTGGAGGAAGTCTCGTCTGTCTATTTCCATAATTGTTTCCCTTTTATCGTTTTAAACCAGGGATACTGATTTTTTTATTTTTGTCTTTTGCTAGTTTTGTCACATATACTTCCAATGCTACCATCTCTTTAGATCCAATAGGAATGACTTTTAAAAGTGCATTTTTCATACACCCTTGAAATCTTCTTTGTGGAGTACGTAAACTAGATTTTGTCATACGATAAGCTGGCCATGTTCCTCCAACTGCAACCTCACCCAAATCTGGAAGGGGTTGTGTACGAAGTACTTGTCCTACAATATCTTTGCTATGACAAGAATTACAAGATAAACCTCTACCACCTCTTGGAGTCATATAGGTCTTTTCACCCAATGCATATGCTGCTTTGATATGCTCATCTGCCTCTACATCAATGGCTATAAGCTCATCATTTGCCAAAGACTTTACATACGCTAACATAGAAAACATTTTTCCTGATTTGAGTTTTGTTTTCTCTTTGCCTTGCTCTACTTGCATTGCCTGAAGTACTTGGTCTATTCCTACAACATTGCCAAGTTTTTTTATATATCGAGGAAAACCTGCAATATACTTAGGTAACTCTTTCTCACTCACGCCTAAAAATTTTGCTAAAGCTGCTTCATCACCAAGTTTTTCAAATAACTCTCCACCCTCTTCTACATAAATATCAGCAGGGTTATTTTCTAACATCTCTTTATACATTGCTCTGTCGGCATCACTCATGGCAAACTGTTCTCCAGCATTTAGCTGAAGCATTGCCATAGTACTCAGAAAAGCAAGTGATAATAATACTTTTTTCATGACTTATCCTTTTGGTTTAAGTTTTTTGCTCTTAGCGTTTTTTTCGCCCATATTATCTGTATACTCTACAGTGATTTTACCTTTTCCTGGTACTTTTAAATTCACAGAAAAGTAAGGATTGGTTGAAACTGTCTCCCATACTTTCATCGTAGTAAACGGTTTACCATCCAATGAGAAAGTAATATTATCTATATAGTGTGCAGGTTTAACTTGACCTGTTTTTTTGTCTTTTTTTGTCCCCGTGTCCATAGGGTGAATGACAATAAAATCTACTTTTATTGTATCTCCCACTTTAAACTTTTTAGGTTTAAATTTTATCATCGATTTTCTTGCTTCTGCCATTTTATATCCTTTATCTATTGCTATATCTCAAAACCTCACCACTTTTGGTTTGGAAAATTGCTTACGCTTGTTACCTATCTCTAAACAAGTATCAACCACATCCACCAATGGTTACTTTGACTGGTTTAGCAGCTTTTAAGAATGTTCCATCGCTCATCTCTACCAATGCCACAACATCTTGTGTACCACCCAATTTAATACGTGTAGCAAAATATCCTTTACCATTTAAAGGGGTAAGCATTACATCGGCACATCTTGCATTACCATTTTTTGTACTAAGCACATGAATCGCTTTTACATGATCTGCTTCGCTCATAGGAGATTCTACGTTTACTTTTACAGGGACAACTGCACCATTTTCAGCAATCTCTGGTACTGTCAATGAGACTTTCGAGCTCTCTGTAGCTGTTTTGCCTCCTGTAATGGCTGCTACTGCTGCATCAAATGTCATTGCATTAGCACCTTTTGGTGCTTCTGCTTTTGCTAAAAGCGTAGAGGGTGTGAGTGTTGCGGCTACTGCTGAAGCTGCACAGATACCTTTTATAAAATTTCTTCTTTCCATTGTCTATATCCTTATATTTTTTTATTTTTTATTTTTAACTGATACAACATAGGCTGTATAATCACAAATCTCTTGTTCATTAAACAGTTTTGTAGTGAGATTCACTGTCATATGCGTATTGGCATTGTCTACTCTAGGGTCTGCAATTTTTTGATACACAAATTGAGCATCTCTTGCTTTTGTATCGATAAACAACGCTTTGTAATCTATAAGGCTAGGTCCAATGTTTCCTGCCCCTTTTGCACCTTCTATATTATGACAAGCAACACAATTTCCAAACTGCTTAGGCTTTTTCTTTACTTTTCCATCTTTACCTTTTTTCTCAACGAACTTTACAAGTCCCTCAGGTGCTGGTTTTTTAGCCTTTTTACCATTAAGATTATGGAACATATACTTTCCTCTAGCGATGGCTTTGGCATCGTTTAAGTTACAACTTTTAGGCATGGTATATTTTGTGGCTGCAGGGAACAGATCTTTTTTTATCATCTCTGTAGCATTTGGCATATCATAAGCCTTTGTTAAATCCGCAGCACACAATGATGCTGAAGTAGACAAAAACAGTGTCGTCAATGCTAAACATTTAATTTTAGTACGCATTTATACTCCTTCTTTTTATTGTTTCAGAAGTATCATAACACGCTAGTGTAAAAAAAGTGTAAAAAAATATAAATATTTATTAATTTTTATTATAAATATAATTTTTGTTGTAAAATGTGTATGTAAATGTAGTACCCTCTGCTAAAACAGATGCGACGTTGAGTAAGATATTCTCCTCTTCTATAATCTGTTTGACGATATTGAGTCCTATACCAAAGCCCCCTTTGGCTTGATTTTCTCTATAGTAACGTGAAAATATCTTCTCTACATTTTCGATACCTACTCCATAATCTTTTACAACAAAAAGAAGATTGGCTTCTTCTTTTAAGAGTTTTACTTCTACGTTTGAATGGTTATGGCTATATTTGATAGCATTGGAAATGGTATTGTCTACTATACGTTGTAGTTTGGTTTTAGAAAAATCATAGTAACACTCTGTAGCTATATCTGTGTGCAATGTTATCCCTTTGAGATTAGCTATCTCTTGAAAATAATCCACTCTATTGCGTATAAATTCTCCAAAATCAATCTCTTGATGTGTATGCTCAACCCTACCTTGCTTTACCAAATAGTCCATATCATTATAGATAGTAGCCAAGGTTTTAGAAGCTGATTTCATGCGTTGCAAATATTTATTGTCCCCATATTTGTTTGCAAAAAGATCTGCATTAATATTGATAATACTAAGAGGTGTGTTAATCTCATGCATGGAATCTTTAATAAAATTATCTAACTGGGTATTAAGCTTTTCAAAAGGCTTTGAAAAGTTTTTTAATAAAAGAAAAGAAAAAGAAAACAATGCCAACACAATAGCAATCATCACAGAAGCTGCAAAATAATAAATTTTATTAGCCGTATGTTTTGTAGAGACCAAAAGATAGCTCGATCCAAAATAGTATCGCTTGGGTAAAGTATAGATATAATAATAGTTGTTTCCTTTTTTATGAAATCCACCTGTGAATGCATTTGGCTCAAATTCCAATGTAGAAAAAAGCGTATTATATTTATCATCATAAAGTGCTGCTTTATATGCTTTATACCGCGGAAAGTGATACACTTTTGCACTATTGTCATAGGCTTGCATAGAGTGAATGATTTGTTTAGATTGTTTTTCCAAAGAGAGCTTCACCTTTGCTTCATCAATTTGTAAAAGCAAAATCACATACACCACTAAAGGGGCAATAAGCAACACTGCCAATATTGCTGTATACACCAATGCATACTTTTTGGCAAATTCCTTGGTATTAAAAATCAATACTATACCCTAAGCCACGTACATTTTTGATAAAATCTTTTTCTAACTTTTTACGTAAATTACCCACTTGCACACGAATATTCGCAGAGTCCACCCACTCTCCCCATACCTCTTCCCAAAACATTTCACAGCTTACCACAGAGCCTCTTTGTTTGATAAGCAATTCCAATATTTTTGTCTCTGTTTTTGCTAAAACAACACCTTCACCTTTTAAAAGAAGCTTCATTTTTTTTACATCATATTGATAGCCAAAAGGTAG
>QNZW01000048.1 GCA_003978375.1 Sulfurovum sp. | reverse complement strand
GCGTAGAAAAAGAGAAAAATTTTAAAAGTTATCAAAATATTGATGACTCTATTCCGCAATATTTTGAGATGGATAGTAGTCAAGTTAATGCTTTTAGGGCAACACTTGGTGCAAAAGTAATGGTACATTTTTATAATCAACGTAAAGATATAGATGAGAGTAGAGCATTGATGCTCTCTTTGGCATTAGAACAAAATCAACAAATTATACATTGGGATGATGCAAAAATAGAAGAAGAAGATTTTGAAAAATTTCCTTATATACCACCATCTGAGGCATCATTTCAAGCTCTTCCAGAAGTTGTGCTAGAGGACAAAGGTCTCAAAAAAGCAATACGAGAACTCAAAGAGACACTCTATAGAGAAGAAAAATTAACACTTTTTCGTTGCCTCTCACCTAAAATGGAATCAAAAGTAGATGAATCTGAAGGAGATTTTAGAGTAAGGGTACAAGATGTGCTTGATGATAAAAAAGAACAAGAGATAGAAAAACTACAACAACGTTACGATAAAAAAGAAAAAACCCTTCTAGAGAGAGAAAGACGTGCTAAAGAACGGGTAGAAAAAGAGTCATCAGACTCGACAAACTCTATGATAGAAACAGGCATTGCTGTGCTAGGAGCACTTTTTGGACGTACGAGCCCTACTAAAATAGGACGTGCATTTAAAAAAGGAAGCACGATACTCAAAGAAAGAGGTGATATGTCTAGAGCTGAAGAACGTTTAGTTGCAGTTCAAGATGATTTAGATGACTTGTCACAAGAATTTGAAGATGCTATAGATACATTGAATGAAAAATACAGCGTAGACAACTGCAAGATAGAAACTTTTACTATAAAACCAAGAAAAACAGACATAGATGTGGAACTATGTGCTGTAGTTTGGAGAGTCTCTTAAGCGTTACTCCCTGGTTTGATTGCTTTGCTTCGTCCTTCTTTACAAAGGGGACAATGCTCTGGTGCATACATCTCGAAGGTAAAATCATCCAAGGCAAAGAGTGGTATGCTCTCAGGCAAGGCACATTCTGGCTTTGTTGTATCATTGCCACCTACACGTTTACAAAACCCTCTGTTTGCCAATGAAGCAAAGGCAACCACTTCTCCCCCAAGGGCTTCAATGGCTTTAGCAGCCTTGAGAGCAGATCCCCCTGTAGTAATAATATCTTCACAAATGATAATTTTTTCGCCTTTGGCGATTTCAAATCCACGACGCAATACCATACCACCCTCTTTTTTTTCAACAAAAATAGAGCGTACATCCAATGAACGTGCAAGTTCATATCCTGCTAATACTCCACCAAGGGCAGGTGCACATACCGTATCTACTTTGAGACCATTTTGACGTATCATCTTTGCTAGAGCATCTGTAAGAAGTGCAGCTTTTTTTGGATATTCTAGTACTTTCGCACTTTGCAAATAACGACTCGAATGATTGCCACTGGCTAAAAGAAAATGCCCATCAAGCAGAGCATTTGCATCTTTATAGATCTGTTCAATGTTCATCTGTTTTAAACCTTTAAAATATCGGCTTCTTTGGTTTTTAACGCATCTTCTATTTTGGCTGTGTACTCATCTGTAATTTTTTGGATTTGATCTTGTGCTTTTTTTGATTCATCTTCAGAGATCTCTTTCTCTTTTTCAAGCTTTTTAATTTGATCATTTCCCTCTTTTCGTACATTTCTAATAGAGATTTTAGCCGTTTCTGTCATTCCTTTGGCTTGTTTGACTATCTCTTGTCTTTGTTCTGAAGTCATAGGTGGGAAAAAAAGTTTGATGAAATCACCATCATTGTTAGGGTTGACACCTATATTTGCTTCTTGAATGGCTTTTTCTATGTCTGGAAGTAACGTCTTTTCCCATGGCGTAATACTAATGGTAGTGGCATCGGTTGCTATCACATTCCCTACTTGCGTAAGTGCGGTCATAGTACCATAATAATCTACTTTAATGTTATCTACAATCCCTGTAGTGACTTTTCCTGTTCTGAGGGATGCAAAGTCTCTTTTTAGAGCTTCAATGCTTTTATCCATCTTCTCTGTGGTATGGTCAAAAATTTCATTTACCATAATATTCTCCTCTTAGTTACTTTAGGCAAATTTTACCCTTTTTTACCTTGTTGGAGATTTAGTGACACAAAGAGAGATGAAAATTATTTAGATACATAACATATAGGAGGAGCTCTAAAAATAGGATAACTTTATAATAGGGACTGTCTTAAACTGACAGTTCCTAGTAGCGAAATCTAGTTTATTTTGTTGGTGCTGCTGGTGCAGATGAAGTATTTTTTTCTGATGTGCTTGGTGCAGCTGGGATGGCTGCATTATTGCTTGGTTGAATAGTATCAGTGACCGAAGAAGAACTCTCTGATGTATAGATATATCCAAGTGCAAGCGTATTCACAACGAAAAGAAATGCCAAGATAAATGTGAGTTTTGCAAGAAATCCTGTAGGACCCTTTGCACCAAATACAGATTCATTGCTTCCACTGTATGCTCCAAGACCAATACTTGAACTTTTTTGTAGGAGTACAGCAATAGTAATTGCAATAGCCAATACGATTTGTATAATTAAAAATGTTGATGTCATTGTTACCTCATTTAGGATTTGTTTGCCCAATCGAAATTTGGGTATAATTTTGGCGATTATACCCAAATAAGTTTGAAACAGCGATAAATATGGAGAAAATAGTGTCATTATCCAAAAATAAAGAGTCTAAAATCTTAAAACAATTTTCTCGTTTTGCACAAAGTTATGGTAGGTATAATGTGATACAGACAGAAGTGGCTAAATTACTTGTAGAACGTATTCCAACTAAATTTTATCCTACAATTATAGATCTTGGTTCAGGAGATGGAGAGGTATATAAAAATCTTATAAAAAAACATATTACATTTGAAAAATTTGTTGCGTGGGATTCTTCAGAACAGATGTTAGCACTGCATCCAAAAGGCTTGATAATCGATAAATATATGGCAGACTTTAACTACCAAAAAAGTTATGAAAACATAGAAAATAAAAAAGAAAATACATTGCTCATATCCTCTTCTGCTTTGCAGTGGTCTGAAGATTTGGATTTTGTTTTTAGAGAGCTTTCACAAAAAGCATCTAGAGCATATTTTGCTATTTTTACCTCCAATACATTTAAAACTTTGCATGAGATAGCACAGATAGATTCACCTATTTATACGGAAAAAGAGCTAAAGGAAGTTATCGAAAAATATTATTCTACTGACTTTGAACTAAAAAAGTATACCCTAGCATTTAAAACTGTAAGGGAGATGTTTCAATATATTAAAAAAAGTGGTGTAAGCGGGGGAGAAAAGAGACTTAGTTATAAACAGAGTAAAAAAGTAATGCAAACATATCCATTGGACTATCTAGAGTTTGAAGTACTTTTTGTTGAAGCTACCTCACTTGCTTAAACAAGTGAAGTAAAAAGTTTTATTCATCACTACCAAAAATACCAAGTAGTTTAAGTAGAGCCGTAAAGATATTTAAAAAGTCTAAATAAAGAGATACAGCTGCATCTACAGGAGAATCATAAGCCCCATTTGCGATATTCTGTGTATCATAAATAGTAAAAAATGAAAATAAAAGTAAGATTCCAGCAGTAATAATCACATCCATCATAGGACTTTTGAGTAAAAATATATTAATAAGTGATGCAATGACAACCACAATTAAAGTAATAAAAAGTGGTTTACCCCAATTTGAATAATCCTCTTTGGAGTTGATAGCAAAGAGGCTCAATGCCCCAAAAAGTGCAGATGTCATTAAAAAAGCATTACCAATGACTGCACCTTTTCCTGCACCCACAAGCATTGCTAATATTGGTACAAGTGAAACACCTGTAATAAAGGTAAACACAAAAAGTGCTACCATGTTTAACCCTGGTTTGTTTCTAGTCATACCTAAGCCAATGAAAATCATAAAAAGCTCAAATCCAAAAATGAACCATCTATATTGCATAATAGTCTCAGCGTAAGGCATGGTGACGTATGCTCCAGCAGCAGCAGCTAGTAGACTTGCAGCAAGAAGCTGGTAGGTCTGCTTCATAAAACTTACAGACGAACCCTCTTGGGCATAGTCTATTTTGGTTGATGTATAATTTCTATCATATAAGGCCATAATATTTCCTTTTAATCCTTTATTTATGCAAAGTATAATGTACGCAGATTAATCTAAGGTTAATCAGACAATTATTCTCCTTTTCGTTTTTTTTGTAGTTCCAAATATACCTGTTGTGCCTTTTGAGATTCTGTTTTATTCTTTTGTATAGTTGATTGTGCATGTGTTGCTTTTGAACTTGGTACTTCAATAGTTTGTGTACATCCAAGTAAGAAAGAGGTTAAAAGTAGTAAAAAATTAAGTTTCATTGATATCCTTATATAGAGTTTTGGTTTAATGTACCATCTAAATACATAGAAAAGATTATAAATAATTAGACTTAAATTTATCCCTAACTAGCAAAAGTTATTATATGTATGTTGTATGATTTAGATTTTAAGTGATTGGCATAGCAAGAAAAAAGTAAGTTTTTTAACATATATAATGTAAGTAAACAAAGAAAATAAAAAAAAAGAGAGAAAAAAGAGAAAAACCCTTGACAAGGAAGAAGAACGGTGCTATAATACGCGTCCAACAACACATGGACATCTGCTAGAAAGAGTGTTATTGAGTGATCTTTGACAACCAAATATAAGTAAACAAATCAACGTCTATTTGAGTTTTAATTTTACTACTTTTTAAAAAAGTAGATAGAAGAAACTTATTATAGAAATACAATAAGTGATTCTGACAAATGGTTCAAACCATTTTCATACAGAGACTTTAAGATTGCTAATTTTACACCGTAAGGTGAAACTTTAGTGAGATGAATTAAATGAGAGCTTTGCTCTTATTTAAGAAGACTTTTTAATGGAGAGTTTGATCCTGGCTCAGAGTGAACGCTGGCGGCGTGCTTAACACATGCAAGTCGAACGAGAACGGTACTAGCTTGCTAGTATGTCAGCTAAGTGGCGGACGGGTGAGTAATGTATAGTTAATCTGCCCTTCAGAGGGGGATAACAGTTAGAAATGACTGCTAATACCCCATACTCCTT
>QNZW01000003.1 GCA_003978375.1 Sulfurovum sp. | reverse complement strand
AGTATGAAAATGGATAGTGTAAAACAAAAACGTTTATCTTTTCTTATGCAACAAAGTATAGGAAAGTCTTATTTTCCACAATCATATGGTCCAAATACATTTGATGATACTGGGTTAATAACTTATATATACAAAAAAATCAATGTAGCTGTACCTAAAGATTTAAAAAAACAATCTACATTAGGAAAATTGGTGCAAAGAGATGCCTTGAAAATAGGTGATTTACTTTTCTTTGATATGTCAAAAGACTCTAAAGGTAGTGTAAATCATGTGGGTATCTATGCAGGAAATAACAAGTTCGTTCACGCAAGTTCAACAAAAAATGCTGTTGTGATCACAAGCTTAAACAAAGCTTTTTATAGTAAACACTATAAGTGGGCAAGAAGAATATTAAATTAAAGGAGAATAAAAGTATGGCAATGTTTGGAAAAAATAATAAAAGTAATGAGATAAGCAAAGGTGCATCAAGTCATAGTAATAGTACAACAATTATTACTGGATGTATGAGAATAAAAGGAAATATAGAGGGGTGTGGCACGATACATATAGATGGGCATATCCTTGGTGATTTAAGCATTGATGAAAATATCATTATTGGTGTGAGTGGTACAGTACAAGGCAATATTAAAGCTAAAAAAATAGTTATTTCAGGAAAAGTAAAAGGCAATATTATTTGTGATACACTAGAAGTGACAAAAACAGGAACAGTCTCAGATAAAATTCATGCAAAAAATATCGTAGCTGATGGTACACTTGATGCAACAATATTGGCTGATGAACATATACATATTACACAGAATGCTAAAGTAACTACAGAGCGTATACAAACAAAACATATTAGTGTTAACGGGCATATAGACGGAAATGTCATCGCAAGTGAACTTTTAGAAATCAACAAAGATGGACAAGTCAAGGGCACAATGAAGGTGAAAAAAATAAAAGTATCTGAGGGTGGATTGATGCTTGGAACCATGTTGACATATGAGACTTCAGACAGTATAAAACCTGAAAATAAAATACAAAATAAAGAAGAAGTAGATAAAAAATAAGTTACATTTTTTAATTAGATATTTTTGACATCTTACTTCATAAGGATATAAAATGCAAGCAAAAACACTCGCTATTCATGCTGGATATGAAAAAGATGCTCAAAATACTATGGCAGTACCTATTTACCAAAGTACGGCTTATGAATTTAGAGATACAGCACATGCGGCAGACTTATTTGCTCTAAAAGAGCTTGGTAATATTTATACCCGTCTAATGAACCCTACTACAGATGTATTTGAGAAACGTTTTGCGATACTTGAAGGTGGAGTGGCAGCTATTGGTACAGCTTCAGGCATGGCTGCTATTTTTTATACGATAGCAAATGTAGCAGAAGCTGGAGACAATATTATTATTGCAAAGCAGGTCTATGGTGGTACAACAACACTTACAGGACATACCCTTAAACGTTTTGGTATAGAGACGCGTTATTTTGATGTACGTAATCCTAGTGAAATTGAAGCACTTATAGATGACAAAAGTAAAATAATACTTTTTGAAAGCATTACCAACCCTAGCATTGATGTAGCAGATTTTGATGCTATTGTCTCTATTGCCAATAAACACCATATTTTGACTTGTGTAGATAATACCGTGGCTACACCTATACTTTTTAGTCCATTTGAGTATGGAGTGGATGTGACAGTACATAGTACCAGCAAATATACAACAGGACAAGGACTTGCTCTTGGAGGGATCATAGTAGAGCGTGAAAATTTGGTGGATAAAATCAAGGACAATCCTCGCTATAAGCACTTTAATACACCTGATGAGAGCTATCATGGACTTGTTTATAGTGATTTGCCTTTACCACTTTTTACACTTAGGGTACGTTTGGCTTTGTTGCGTGACCTTGGTGGGGCACCTAGTCCTTTTAATTCTTGGTTGCATATACAAGGGCTTGAGACACTGCCTCTTCGCATGAGGCAACACTCTGATTCGGCATTGAGCATAGCAACATTTTTAGAAAAGCATCCTAAAGTAAAAAAAGTAAACTATCCAGGATTACATACGAGTGCACAATATCCTCTTGTAAAAAAATATTTTAAAAATGAGATGGCAAGTGGACTGCTCTCTTTTGAGGTAGAGAACAAAGAGATGGCACAAAAAATTGCAGATGCTACTGACATTTTTTCTGTGGTTGTAAATATTGGTGATTCCAAATCTATCATTACCCATCCTGCAAGTACAACCCATCAACAACTCTCAGCAAAAGAGCTAGAAGAAGCAGGAGTACCAGGAGGACTGATACGATTGAGTGTTGGACTTGAAGATACACAAGACCTGTTAGATGATTTAGCTAAGGCATTGGGATAGTTGTAGACAAGGCAGAAGATATTCCCACCTACAAAACAAAGCACAAATACGATAAAATATTATCATAAAATTTAAGCACAAAAGCAGTTTATGAAAATTGAAACCAAAACGGCACATTTTAGCGCTCCTTTATATTTAGAGAGTGGACGTATCTTAGAACCATATGAGATAGCATATGAAAGCTATGGTGAGTTAAATAAAGACAAGTCTAATGTTGTATTGGTATGCCATGCACTTTCTGGATCACACCATGCGGCTGGGGTGTATGAAGGTGAACGAAAAGCAGGATGGTGGGATGGACTCATCGGAGAAGGTAAGGCTTTAGATACGAATAAATATTTTGTGATTTGTACCAATGTTATTGGCTCATGTTTTGGAAGTACAGGTCCCATGAGCACTAACTATACAACCCAAGCACCTTACCGATTAAAATTCCCAGTCGTAACCATCAAAGATATGATACGTGCACAGATGCACTTACTTTCAGACCTTGGTATTTACCATGTAAGAGCAATTATAGGAGGCTCTATGGGAGGGATGCAAGCGTTACAGTTTGGGGTAGATTATCCAAATTTTTCAGATGATATTATCTCGTTAGCTGCTACCTATGCGACCCGTCCATGGACGATTGCCTTCAATAAAGTAGCTGTTGAAGCCATACGTAGGGATCCAGATTTTAAACATGGCAACTACGAGATAGGTGCATTCAAAGAAAAAGGCTTAGATGGACTAGCTATCGGTCGTATTGCTGGGCATATCTCTTATCTTTCACCAGAATCAATGGATGATAAATTTGGAAGAAATTATGTCAATAATGATGGACTTTTTGAACTTTTTGGACGGTATGAAGTAGAGCGTTATATGGAGTATAATACCAATAATTTTTCACGTATTTTTGATCCACTCTCGTATCTTTACATTGTCAAAGCTATTAATACTTTTAATTTGAGTCGTGGATATGACTCTTTGCATGAGGCTATTTTACGCATTAAAGCAACGGTACATTTGATTAGTTTTTCTTCAGATTACTTATTTTTCCCAGCTGAGATGCAACAGATCGCCAAAATGTTAAAACGCAATGGACAAGCGTATACTTATAAAGAAATTCAGAGTGATTATGGACATGATGCCTTTTTGGTTGAACTCGATAAGTTTGCAGCACATATAAAGGAAATATTACAATGAAAAAACAAAATTTTGAAGAGAAGCTCATGTATTCAAAAGAAATTTTAGAAAAGCTTATGCAACCAGAAATTACATTAGAAGAGTCAGTTAAGCTCTATGAAGAGGGATTAAAAAATATTAAAGAAGCACAAAAACTGATAGAAGATGCCAAAGTAAAAATTACGATTATAGAACAAGAAAACCAAGAGAGTAAGGCATAAAAATGGGAAAAAAACTCGTTGTTGCTGCCTTACAATTGCCAACGTTGGGAATGAATGCTACACGACTAGATTTTTATCTCAAAAAGGCACACGAACATCATGTAGATGTGGTACTGTTTGGTGAATATGTACTGAATCATTTTTTTAAAGAATTTGCTACGATGGCAAAAAGTATGGTAAAAGCCCAAAGTAAAAAACATTTAGAGCTTTTAAAAGAACTTGCAGATAAATATGATATGGTATTTGTCGCTCCCATTATTATGACAAAAAAAGATGGCTACCATAAGATGATTGTCAAAATAACAGCAGAAGATATAGCGTATTATGAACAGCAGATATTACTTCCTTATGCCCATTGGAATGAAAAAAACTTTTTTGCCAATAAAATTGCTCCACTTAAAACCCCCATGATATTTACACTAAAAGGCTTTAAAATTATGGTTATGGCAGGATTTGAATTGCATTTTGATTATTTTTGGCAAGGTGTAATTGAAAAAAAAGTAGATTTGGTTTTGCTTCCTACGGCTTCAACATTTGACTCTCACAACAGATGGAGAGAAATCATAAAAACAAAAGCATTTTTGCATGGATGTTTTATCTTAAGAGCCAATCGTTTAGGTGAGTATAGCGATGATAACATTAAATGGAAATTTTATGGTGATACAATGCTCGTCTCACCTGAGGGAGAAGTAGAGATGATGCTTGAAGATAAAGAGTCAATGCTTATAGAAGTAATCGATAAAAAAGAGGTCAATGAACATCGAAAATCATGGGGCTTTCAAAAAGAACTCAAACAGCGAAAGGAGTAAAAAATGACACAAAGTGAATATTTTAATAGACAGATACAACTTTGGGGGTCTCAAGTACAGCAAGGGCTAGAAAAAAAGAAAATAGCCATTATTGGTGCAGGTGGTTTAGGCTCTACGCTGGCACAAGCATTGGGTACTTCAGGTATAGGCGAGATACATATGATAGATTTTGATACAGTCTCATTACATAATATTCATAGACAAATAGCCTTTACACTTCAAGATGAAGGACTCAATAAAGCCAAGACGGTCTGTAAGCTTATG
>QNZW01000099.1 GCA_003978375.1 Sulfurovum sp. | reverse complement strand
AACAAAAAAAATGTAAAAAAAAGTATAAAGTAAAAATGCTTCATGGGTTTGGAAAACGAAAATTACGTGTTACTGCTACAGCGTATAGTTCGCACTCTAAACAAACAGATGTAACACCCTTCCTTGCCGCATGGAACAATCATTTACGCCCAGGAATGAAGATTATTGCAGTCTCAAGAGATTTGCTTACACGGTATGGCTTGCGTAATGGTAGCAGAGTACGTATTAGCGGATTGAGAGGTTTTTATAGGGTACGAGATAAAATGAATAAACGTTATAAAAAACGTATTGATATCTATATGGGAACAGACAGAGCAAGGGCAATACGTTGGGGTAGACGTAGTGTTATGATTTACTGGTAGAAAGTTTAGTTGTAAACGTGAATATTACACGTTTACAAAGACTCATAAATTTCTAGTACTTCTAAATATGCTTCCGTTTTTTCTTCATAAATCGCTTTCATCTGGATTAACTCTTCACTTAATGCTGCGATACCTTTTTCTTCATAACAGTTTGGATCATAAAGACAAGCATTAATTTGGGCTATTTTAACTTCAAGTGCTTCTATTTCATCAGGTAATGTATCATAGGCTTGTTGTTGTTTGTAGCTGAGTTTTGTTTGTTTTTTTTCTCTGATGCTCTCTTTTTTTGTTTCATTAGACTGTAGCTCTTTACTTAAACTGTCAAGTGTTTTCATCTCTTTTTCTGTCTCTAAGTATTCGGTATATGTTTGATAAGACTCTTCTATAAGACCATTACCTTTGAAAATGAAAAGTTTAGAGGCTATTTTATCTATAAAATAGCGATCATGAGAGACAAAAATAAGCGCACCTTGAAAAGCAATAAGTTTTTGTTCTAATATAGTAATAGTTTGGATGTCCAAATCATTGGTGGGTTCATCTAGCATAAGGCATTCTACATTTTTGGTGAAAAGTAAGGCTAGAGCAACACGATTTTTTTCACCACCACTGAGTTGTCCTATTTTTTTATTCATATATTCTTCAGGAAAAAGAAAAGTTTTGAGATATGCATATACGTGCATATGAGATCCTTGCACATCAACATGATCACCTCCATTTGGACAAAACGTCTCTATGAGCGTATGCTCGTCATTGATCATTTCTCTATGTTGGTCAAAATAGCTTATATTAAATTCACCTTGTTGAATGTGTCCTTTTTCTGCTTGTAGACGTGATAAAAGAAGCTTAAGAAG
This sequence comes from Sulfurovum sp., assembly GCA_003978375.1. Lineage (GTDB taxonomy): Bacteria > Campylobacterota > Campylobacteria > Campylobacterales > Sulfurovaceae > Sulfurovum. The sequence goes on along the minus strand of QNZW01000099.1, from coordinate 3,644 downwards.
TGTAGATTTTCCTGCACCGTTGATACCTACAATGGCAATTTTATCACGTTGAAGAATGCGTGTAGAAAAATTGTCTATCAGTTTTTTTTGATCTATGGTGTAATAAAGATTTTCTATGTCAAAAAGCATTTTTCTTTTACTAAGTGTTTTTTCTCCTTTCCAACTCTTTTTTTCACGTTCTAGCTCTATCTGCATTTTACGGATAAGGGTAGGGTTTTTCTTTGCTTGTTCCCGTAGTTCAAAAACCTTGGCTTTTCGTCCTTGATTACGTTTTTCTCTGGCTCTTACACTTTTTCCTAACCACTCCTCTTCTCGTTTGAGTAATTTAAGAAGGGTATCGTGACTTTTTGCCAATGACTTCATACGTTCTTCTTTTTGTCTTAAATAATCACGATACCCACCTTTATAAGAGACAAGACCTTGATTTTCTACTTCTATGACACGTGTTGCAATTGTATCGATAAAGTGTCTGTCATGTGAGATAAATAAAAGGGTAAAGTTTTCTCTTAGTAAAAGTTCTTCTAAAAACTCTACCATATAGACATCAAGGTGGTTGGTTGGTTCATCAAGTAATAAAACATCGGGTTTTTTAAGTACCAAAGAAGCTAAGGCTACACGGCGTTGTTCTCCTCCAGAGAGAGAAACAACGAGGCGATTTTCATATGCTTTGAGTTGAAATTCTTGTAAAATACGTTCTATTTTATCGTCAAGATTCCATGCATTATGGTGATCTAAAAAAGAGGAGATAGATTCAAGCTTAGATAAAAGTTCTTTATTGTCAAAATCTTTTGCTACTTGGTTACTAAGTTTTTTGTGTTCCTCTTGGGCATCTCTTAGTTCAGTGAGCTCATTAAGAATTGCATCTCTTACTGTAAGTGTTGCCTCAAAAGTAGGTTGTTGTGAAAGCATTTCAATGTGTATAGTATTGTTTATGATGCGTTTACCTTCTGTAGGTGCTTCACTTCCAAGAACTATTTTCATTAGTGTAGATTTTCCACATCCATTTTGACCTACAACAGCAATGCGTTCTTGTTCATTAAGGTGAAAATCTACATTATCTAAAAGTAGTTTAATATCATATTGTTTTTTAATATGAAAAAGGTCTACAAGTGCCATAAAAAATCCTTATTTATAATCTTAAAATTATAGCAGATTTAAGGCATAGTTGGGTATATTTAATCATTATGTATTGAAGGAATTTTATGTTAGAAACAATCATTATTTTATACTCTATTTACACCTTTATGAAAATCTATATTTCAATCATGCAAATAGGATATATTAATGAAGAAAAACACAAAGCACCTGTACTTATGTCTAAAGACAAGTACATAACTGCAGCAAATTATGCCGTCGCCAACGACAAATTAGGGTTAGTTATGACGTTTGTGGATTATTTGATGTTTATTTGGTGGGTACTTCAAGGGTTTTCATGGCTTTCTTCATTGATTCATGTAGACAATGTGGTGCTTCAAGCAGTACTCTTTTTATTTGGATTTATTGGGGTTAATTATTTGGTAGGTTTACCTTTTGAGTTGTATCAAAAGTTTAAAATAGATGCAGATTTTGGATTTAATAAAATGACAATCAAAATGTTTATCACAGATACACTCAAATCTATAGTACTATTTGTCGTGCTAGGTGGAGCAATTTTTGCACTTTTGGCATGGATTATTGACAACTACGACTCTTGGTGGATATGGGGATTTTTGGCTATGTTTGTGATTGCTGTTTTGGCCAATGTTCTGATGCCAACATTTATGGCACTATTCAATAAGTTTACGCCTATAGAAGAGGGCGAACTAAAAGATGAAATATCTAAGATGATGCATCAAGTAGGACTTAAAAATAATGGTATTTTTATTATGGATGCAAGTAAGCGAGATAGTCGTCTCAATGCCTTTTTTGGAGGACTTGGAAAGTCTAAACGGGTGGTACTTTTTGATACGCTTATAGAGAAGCTTAATACCAAAGAGTTGTTGGCTGTACTTGGGCATGAATTGGGGCATTTTACCCATGGGGATATTTGGAAAAATATAGGACTTGTAGGTGTATTATTGTTTATTGCTTTTTATCTTTTTGGGCATTTGCCTGACTCACTATTTGTGCAAATGGGAGTTGCACCTACAGCGGGGCCAAAGATTGCTATGCTCATGTTACTTTTGCCATTGCTCTCTTTTGTCTTTACTCCTGTGATGTCTGCTGTGAGCCGTCATAATGAGTATGCAGCCGATGAATTTGGTTCACAGATGGGAGGTAAAGAGAATTTGGTATCAGCCCTTATGAAGCTTGTTACTGAAAATAAATCTTTTCCCAAATCTCATCCTTTGGTTATCTTCTTTTACCATACGCATCCTCCTGTACTAGAAAGACTAAAAGAACTTGGATATGACGCCTCCAAACCCATAGAAGAACCAACACTCCCTTCAGATGGTATCTTCGTAGCTATGGACAAAGAGTAGTTATACTAAAAATTTTTATAATTTAAATCGGATAATATATGATGATTAAAGAAGCCCTTTCTTGGGCAACTGAAAAGCTCAAAGACGTTTGTGAACGCCCACAATATGAAGCAGAATTATTGCTTTCATACCATTTGGGGAAAGACCGTATATATCTTGTAACACATGACGAAGATAGTTTAGAAGGCGTAGAAGCTTTTCAAGAGCTTGTGCAAAGACGTGCAAAACATGAACCTTATGAGTACATTGTAGGTGAAGCAAGTTTTTATGATATTGATTTATTTGTTGAGGCAGGGGTGCTTATTCCCCGTCCTGAGACCGAGATATTGATAGATATAGTTGCAGAGATTATAAAAAAAGAGAATATCACATGTATGGCGGAAATAGGGGTAGGCACAGGTGCTATTTCTATTGTTCTGGCACGTAAGTTTGCTGGGTTAAATGTTGTAGCTACAGATATTTGTGAAATACCTTTGCGTGTGGCACAAAAAAATATAAACAAATTTGCTTTAGAAAAACAGATTGTATTGAAAAAATCTAATCTTATCAATGAAGTGCATGAGCCTTTTGAACTGGTAGTCTCAAATCCTCCTTATATTGCAGAAGATTTTTTATTAGCGTCAAATGTAGTTGATTATGAGCCAAAAGAGGCACTTTTTGGTGGAAAGACAGGAGATGAGTTACTTAAACAGATTATTTTAGATGTAAAAGCTAGGGCTATCAAATGGTTAGTTTGTGAGATGGGGTATGACCAAAAAGAGTCTATTCAAGTATTTGTTAATGAACTTGGAGTAAAATCTATACAATTTTATAAAGACTTGGCAGGATTTGATAGAGGTTTTGTGATAGAATTTGCGTAGGGTAGATCATACCCACCACATAATTAAAACTTTGCCGTAATAGCTAACAACAGGTGCGGTAGCAACCGCACCCTACAGGAGAAAAAAAATGAAAAAAAACTTTAGAATGCTAACTATGGGATACCTAATTTTTTTATCTGCTGTACTTGGTGCAGTATTATATGCAGGGATTGTAGTGACATCAGTGACGTTTCATAGTAATCAATGGTTGGGTGCAGATGTATTGACACGTTTTCAAGAAGGGAAAATCATGACAGAAAACTTTTTACGTTTGTCTTATGTCGTGAATGTACTTGTAGTAGTGGTAGTATTGTATGAAGGA
>QNZW01000060.1 GCA_003978375.1 Sulfurovum sp. | reverse complement strand
CAACGCCAACACCAACACCAACACCAACGCCAACGGTAACACCAACACCAACGATACCAATGACTTGTAGCAATGCAAAAGCACCAGTGGCACACAATGATAATCAAACAGCCAATGTGAATGAAACAGCTATTGTAGATGTACAACGTAATGATGTATCTCAAATGCCATTTGATATCGAGAGTGTGAGATTGATTGATGCTTCAGGCGATGAAGTGACTATTTTAGATGTAGATGGTAAAGGAACATGGGATGTCAATACAGATACAGGAAGTATAAGTTTCATACCAGTAGATGACTTTGCAGGAAGCGTGAATGCAACATATCAGATAAAAGATAGTTGTGGAAAAGCAAGTAATGTAGCTAGAGTAACTGTTGCTTACAATGCAACATGTACCTCTATTACAGATAGTGGATCAACATTAGGAACACTCAGTATGATTATCCTAATGATACTCACAGGTCTTATAGGATTGTATTATATGAGAAGGGAAGAGTTAAGAAATAAATAATATTTATTTGTAGCTATTGTACCAAGTGCAATAGCTACAAGCACTACAAAATACATCTACTATTAACCTTTTAGTACACTACATTTTACGAGTCCCATCTTTAATTGTATTTTAAAAAATAATCTTATTAAAGACATTGATGTGTCTGAATGTAATGCAAGGCTGTTTTTAGCATGGCTTCATTTGGGTCGCCCAAGGCATGAGATAGGTCGTCTTGAGCATGACAAGTTGCTGGTATGCCATGGGTACTTATGGTTTGATTGGCATTGTTTTTTACGAAAAAATTCACAAGAAAATAGTAATTGTCTCCATAATTTCTCCCACCCATACCAACATTTTTACCATGTGTGGCTGTTCCAATAGTAATAACATTGGCATCACCTAAATAAGGTTTGAGTGCAGAGATGACAAGTTCACTTGCAGAAGCAGAATTTTTGGTGACTAAAAAGAAAACACGCTTCATACGTAAATCATTTGGTTCTACCTCCGTAGAAAAATAAAAATTCTCATTTTTGTTTTTATAATTTTCATTCCAGTCAAGATACCCCTGTCTTTTCCCTGGGTAAGCATTGGTGATATTGTCTAAGAGGGTACTGGCTACAGTGACCGATCCTCCACCATTGTAACGAAGGTCAATCACCAAATCAGTAATGTTTGCATTTTTAAATGTAGTAAAGGCTTTTTCCATCTCAGGGACAGAAGAGCTGTTAAAGCCATCATAACGCAAATAACCAACTTTTTGGGTATGATTTTGTGAGATGATTTTTGCTGCAGTCACTTTAAAGGTGTAGGCACGTGGTACAATATTTACCTCTACAGAATCTCCTCCTCGCAAGAGTGTAAATGTTGTGGATTTACCTAGGGATTCTTTTGCTTGGGTAAGATTTTCTTGAGAGATTGTATGTCCATTGATTTCTAAAATTTTATCACCTCGTTTAAGTTTGCCATAGGCAGGAGAGTCAATAAATGTATATAATATCGTGTAATCCGAGGAAAATCCAAATCCAAATCCTTCTGTTTTTTGATTGACCAAATCATCATATTCTTGTGCAGTAAGGCTAAAACTCCATTTATCCTGAGGGGTAACACGTAGGGTATCTACCAATGCTTCAGGTGTATCAACGGTACTATAATCAATGTCCGAAGGCACTTGGTCAAACCAAAGATACTCCGTTAAAAAAAGTTGATGGACAAACTCTTTTTCACTTTTGGAGAAGGGCTGTTTGCTTGTTTTGTTGCTGTGAGATCCAGAGCCACAAGCGTTAAATAGTATAGTAAATAAAAATAAAACTGATAATAAAATGTTTTTTTTCATGGTGTATTCCTTAAAATATTTTAATAATCATACTAAAATTTAAATTTTTTATACATTATAATATTTCACAAAATAACCAAGCCCAAAAAGCAAAGGCACAAACAATAGTGTACTTAGTAAGATAAGAGACGTAACTTCTTTGGGTTTGCAATCATAAAGAGAAGCCAGATTAATATTGGCTATAGCCAGAGGTACCATCATTTCCATCAGTAGTATGCCTTGAACAAAAAGAGGCAGATGCGTAAAATAGAGTACTATTGCAGTGACAAGGGGAAGAACGAAAAATTTTTGGCTCAGTGTACCTATGAATAATGTGGGGTTTAGTTTTTTTATATGTATGCCTTGCAAAAACGTTCCTAATAAAAAAAGTTGCAAAACAATACCTGCATAGGCACCCATTTTAAAAAGTTCTTTGATTTGTGTACTGATAGGAATATCATAAATATTGATGAAAATAGCAACAATAGACGCAGGGATAATAGGAATTTTAATAATATTAAAAAGAGAATCTTTTATGGAGAATGAGCCACGAGAATAGATATAGACACCTATAATATAGACTACAAAAACATTGGCAATGTTGATGAGTGTGGTATAAATGACACTCTCTTCTCCAAAAAGTGCAATGCCAAGAGGTATGCCTATATTTCCTGTGTTTCCTACCAATCCTGCAATGTTAAAGATGGCACGTTCTTTTGGATTTGAAAAAATTATTTTCCCTATTATCATTGTAGGCAAGAGTAATATAAAAATAATAGCAAAATAGAGTAATGGCACAGTGATATGCTCACCTTGTAGCTTAGCTGTGCTAAATCCCCAAATAGTAACAAAAGGTTGTAAAAAATAAACAGAGATAAGGGTAAGTGTTTTGGTATGTATATCTTCATTGAAGATACGTTTTGCTAAGTAACCAAGAACTATAAAAAGATAGACAAAACCAATAGAAAGAAGCATATTAAACATAAAATAGATTATAGCCAAAGGAAGTTTGAATCTTCTGCAATCAAAATGCAAGATGTAGCGTTAGAATGCTCTCATATCTAAATAATATGAAGGAGAAAGCATTGAAAAAGATTTTTTTATGTATCTTAATTGTGTCGGTGAGTGTTTTTGCATCACCTAGAAATAACAAGAGAATTATATCTGAGATGTCAAAACAAAGATATACGTCAATCTCAAACCAAATTGGAGCAAGGGTCATTTCCTTAGCCAAGAAAAAGCTTGGTAAACGCTATGTGTGGGGTGCAGAAGGTTCAAATACTTTTGATTGTTCAGGACTCACACAATATGTGTACAAAAAGAATGGTATTCGCTTACCAAGAAGAGCAATAGCCCAATCAAAAGTAGGCAAAAGTATCCGTAGAAGAAATTTACAAAAAGGAGATCTCATCTTTTTTGACACATCGAAAAGACACAGAGGATATGTCAATCATGTGGGGATTTATATCGGTAACAATAAGTTTATACATGCCAGTTCTGCTAAAAAGCGGGTAATTATTACAAGTTTAAATAAGCGTTTTTATAGTCGTTGTTACAAAAGTGCAAAAAGAGTCTATTTGCGTTATGTGGCAACAAAATAGTAAAACAAACAATCAGTGTGACATAATGTGATTCTGCCTTTTAATCTATTAAAGAGTAAAATAAACATTATTTTTTTAGGAGCGTTATGATGGCATGTGATTTATGTGGAAACGAAGAGGGGCTAACAGCATACGCTGTAGCACCCAAAGAAGACACCATAAGCATTTGTGAAACTTGTGCAAAAAGCATAGAAGAGCCAACAAATGATGAAAAACATTGGAACTGTCTCCATGACAGTATGTGGAGTACAGAACCAGCAGTCCAAGTGATGGCATATAGACTATTAACAAAACTTGGTGCACAAGATCAGCTAGATATGCTTTATCTAGAAGAGGATGTCCTAGCATGGGCCAAAGAGGGCTTAGTCTCTGAAAATAATGAACCTGTTCGTGATGCCAATGGTACAATATTACAAGCAGGTGATTCTGTGAGTATTATAAAAGATTTACCAGTCAAAGGAGCCGGTTTTACAGCCAAACAAGGTACTACAGTAAAAAATATTCGTATGGTAGCAGATGATCCTACCCACATACAAGGACGTGTCAATGGCAGTATGATTTTTATCATCTCTGCTTTCGTAAAAAAATTATAAACATATGAGTATCTAGGGTTTTTAAAAGTGCCCATATAGTTTTAAAAAGGATTTATCATGTATAAAAGAAAAATATTTCATAAGGCAATTATAGGTACATTTATGGCTTTTTCACCGTTGTTATATGCAAAAGGTGTGCCTCTTAGTGAAGCCAATATCACAAAACTAAACCAAACAGTTACAATTTTCAAAACAAGATCTAATATTCAGGTGATAGATGGCGTGGATGAAGGTAAGTACTATTTTTTACAGCTCTCAGTGAAAAAGGGTGGACGTTTTAAAACAGTAAATGCCTTTTTAGACAAAGAGAGTGGTGCTGTTTATGTAGGACATCGTTATGATAAAAATGGTATAAAAATGGCATTTCCAAAAACAGATAAAGCGATTGCAACGATTAAAGAAGGTATCTCTTTTTCTTACGGAAATGGTAAAAAAGAGTTGTATATTGTGACTGACCCAGAGTGTCCTTATTGTAAAACATTTGAAAAACAAGCCCAACATAAACTAGGAGATTATACGGTACATATTATTCTCTATCCACTCTCTTTTCATAAAAAATCACCAGCCATGGTAGAGTGGATTATGCAAGGCAAAGATGATACAGAGAAAAAAGAAAGAATGGAAGCAGTTATGGTAAACAACTCACAAGATTATGAAGCATTTATCGACAAAAAAAATCAAATATTCCAATATACCGATAGCATTAAAACAAAAGTAGAAAAAGCAGTCAAAGCAGCCAAAGCATTGGGTGTTACAGGGACACCATCTGTGTATAATGAGTCTTATCATAAAATATCGTGGAAATCATTGCTTGCATCAAAACAACCAGTCACTCAAAAAATAGACAACAATAAGACAAGTTTGAAACATTAAAGTGTAAAATATATTATTCTTTTTAGAGAATAATATATTTAAGGAAATCGGATGCATATAAAAGCCATAGGAATAATATCATTGTTATTGAG
>QNZW01000166.1 GCA_003978375.1 Sulfurovum sp. | reverse complement strand
GTGAAATTTAATTGATTTTGCTTTGGTTGGTTTTTCATAGTTCATGGTAGATTTGGTATTTGTTTTTTTGTGTTTAGGTGATACATGATGTTTTGTCAATGAACAACCATTAAAACCAATGATACTAAGTGCTATTATGATGAAAGAATATTTCATTTCATTTCCTTTTTTATTTTATATACGTTTAAACCAAACTACACAATAGAGATTACAAATTTTCTATAAAGTAATGCTATTACATCAATTTGGGTTGAATTTTAATTCAATGCCCATTGTAGCAAAAATCAAATAAATATTGGTATGGCTATGCTATACTTTTTGAGCCCAAATTATCAAAAGGTATAGTGATGAACATCTCCGCAAAATCTGCAGAAGCCCAAAGAGCCAATACATTGGTGACACAGTTACAAATGTATTTTGTAGATAAGTTAAATAATATTAGCTGTGAACTTGGAGAAAATAAATTATTTGAAGCAATTACTTGGGGACGTGATGGGGGTAAGCATGGAGGAGGTTTACGCTATGAAGCCAGAGATGAAAATATTTTTAATAGAGCCTCAGTGAACGTATCACAAGTACATTATGATGACGATGAGACTAAAAAACTCTCTTCTGCAACAGCCATCTCTACGATTATTCATCCAAATAATCCTCATGCTCCCTCTATGCATATGCATATCTCATGGACACAAATGCGTGATGGTAAAGGATATTGGCGTATAATGGGAGATCTTAATCCTAGTCTTAAAAACGATGTGTTTCAAAAAGATTTTCAAATGGCAATAGAAAAAATTGCAGGTGATTATTATACAGAAGGAACGCAGCAAGGAGATAGATATTTTACTATTCCTGTACTTGGACGAACACGAGGTGTGACTCATTTTTATCTTGAAAATTTTAATACAGGAGATTTTGAAGCAGATAGAGTATTTGCATGGGAAATGGGTAAAGCAATGATTGATGCCTATATTGGTATTACACTACAAGCATTGCAATATCATATAGAATACACCGCCCAAGAGAAATCTATGCAATTAGCCTATCATACACTCTATTTTTTTCAAGTGCTAACGCTTGATAGAGGGACTACTTCAGGTTTAATGGTGCACAATCAAAATGATGTAGGTATTATGGGTTCTATCCCCTCTCATATTGATAAAGTTTTGCTCACAAGCTGGGTAAAAAAAATGCCAAAGCCTCAAGATAAATTATTATTAAGGTTGTTGCATGCACTACCAAAGGGGGAGAAAGTATATATTGATGAAGATGTTAAAAAATCACTTGCCAATGCCGTAAGAGAGCATTATCAACAATATCCTGAAGCCTTGGCCATGCAAGCAAGTGGTAACATCGTTCCTCCAACAGTAGATAACCATCGCTAAATTCAAAGGATGCAATAAAATTTGCATTTTTTATTAAAGTATAAACTTACCTTGTGTACGATCTTTTTTGACCTTAGAATAGTCAGAAATGATGCCATGCATCGCAATAAAAATACCTTTTTTGTCTGTAGCTTGGAGATAGCCATAAGCAGAAGTTACATTGGCAGTAGCCTCAATGGGATTGATACTGTATGGCACCATCGCACCAGTAAGAACAATCGATTTATTCATTTTTGAGTCTGCTAAGTATTGAGCTGTAATATCCATAGTATCCGTACCATGTATGACAATAATATGTTCATGGTTTGATTTTTTTATGGTATTTTTTAATGTTTCTCTATCTTTATTTGTCATTTCTAGGCTATCTTTTCCTATAATATTAACTATCTCAAACGTACACAACCAACAAGAAGCAATTTCTAAAAGTCCTTTTGAGTGTTTGTCAATCTCTAGATTTCCATTGAGGGGATTGTATATTTTGTTCCAAGTGCCCCCTGTGCTTATCAGTAATATTTTTTTCATTATCCTGCTTTCTTTCTTCTTTTATATTATATAATGATAAAATAACATAATTTATTTTTGGAGAAGTTTATAATGATAATGAAGGGCAAAAAAGGGATTGTATTAGGTATTGCTAATAAAAAGTCAATTGCGTATGGTATTGCAAAGGCATGTCAAGAGCAAGGTGCACAGATGGCAATTACATTTTTAAATGAACGATTTGAACAAAAACTCGCACCCATAGCTGAAGAGTTGGAATGTGGAAGTAAATTTTATCCATGTGATGTAAGTAAGCCAGAAGAGATAAAAGCACTAAAAGAATCACTCGAAAAAGATATGGGAGAGATAGATTTTATTGTGCATTCTATTGCTTTTGCACCTAAAGAAGGGTTGAGTGGACGTTTTTATGATATTTCTAAGGAGGCATTTGATATAGCTATGGATATTTCGGTCTATTCACTCATTGAAATTGTACGTGAATTAAAACCAATTCTCTCACATAATGCTTCTGTATTGACGCTTTCATATTATGGTGGTGTGAAGTATATTCCTAACTATAACCTAATGGGAGTAGCCAAAGCAGCATTAGAAATGACAACCAAATATTTAGCAGAAGATTTAGGACGTGATGGCATACGTGTGAATGCTATATCAGCAGGACCAATTAAAACTTTAGCAGCTACTGGGATTGGTGATTTTTCATTTATGCTTAAGTGGAATAAAGCCCATGCACCACTCAAAGAAAATGTGACGATTTCTCAGGTAGGAAATGCAGGTATGTATCTGCTCTCAGATTTAAGTTCGGGTGTAACAGGAGAGATACATTATGTAGATGGTGGGTATAACATTATGGGTATGCCAGCAGTAAAATTTGATGAAAATGGTAAATCTAGTATGGCTTGGAACGGCGAATAAATATCTTTTTTAGGGGTAAAAGTAACAAAGTACTGATACCCATGATAGCTATTAGCATGGCATCACTGATATGTGCTAGTAACCATATAAAGAGTTTCCAGGCCTGTCCCTTGTAGCCTACTTTAGCATAGGCTTTTATACGTTTAATACTCTTTAAAAAGTTTTTTTCTCCACTTTTAAGTAGAGTTTTATACCCATTGTCTCCATAACTTGAAGCCAAACGTATGGTGCTTTTATCAAATTGTTTAAAATATTTTGACTGCTTTAAAAGCCTTCCTTTAGAGAGTTTTAAGAGCATAGTACTCTCTTTTCCATAGCGTGTCGAGAGTTTACTAAGGCTTTTTAAGCCATGCATATCTTTGGTTTTTGAGAGTAGTTGAAGCGTATTTTTAAGTCCTACTTTTTTATAAAGTGTATCTACATTTTTAAATAGAGGTTTTAAGGCTTTGATATTTTTTGTTTTTTTAAGTTGTTTGGCTTGGCGTACAAGATATTTTTCAAGCCACAAAGGAATACGTTTTGTCCTTTTTGCGAGTTTAAGCAAAGAGATACTTCCTTTAGCAGGAGAACTTGCCCCAAAACTGACCAAAGTACCAGCACTTGCCACAATGCCAATACTAGAGAGTGCCAAAATGACGTTATCTACCTTTTCATGTTTAAGATAATGTTTTCCTTGTATATACAAATCACGCAAATCACCTATAAGAAAGAAGTCTGAACCAATAGCACTTGCTTGTCCGTAAATCTCATCACTACTTCCTGTACGAATACCTTCTAAAATTTTGTTACTTTTATAGCGAAGTGATCCTCTTTTTTCTTGTATGGTATGAAACAATTTTTGTGCCTCTTTAGAATCTGCTACATAATCAAATGTCATAAAATACCCTAAATATTCATCTGCATCAGCATACTTCTCTTTGGCTATAAGTGCTTTGGTATGAGGCAAGGGGTCGATATGCACGAGTGTTTGGTATGCATAGGTATGTTTTTGATAGAGCAAGGTTGCAGATAATGCAATCAGACTGATAAGCAGTAACGTGTAAAAAAATCTAAACAATTTATACCTTTTAGGTTGTAATAGCAATATTATAACGATAAATTGTGTTAAAATGTTGGAAAAAAGAGTAACATGGAAGATTCTAAAACATATTTGGCAAAAAAAGCATTTTTTGATAAAGTAATGACTATTTATGGACGTAATGCAGTCAAAGAGGCTTTAGAAGATAAAAATATTACCATACATAAATTGCATCTTGCTAAGTCAAATAAAGATGTTATGGTACTTAAGCAGATAAAACAACTTGCACAAAAAAAAGCCATAGAGATAGTCTACCATGACAAACAAGCACTTTCACGTATTTCTAAAAATGCAAAACAAGATCAAGGGGTCGCATTAGATATTATCTTAGAATATTTTGGAGAAGAAGAACCCTTTAGACAAAAGCATCAAGATTACCGTATCATTGCGTTAGATGGTATTACCAATCCCCAAAATTTGGGGATGATTATTCGTTCGTGTGCTGCTGGGAATATTGATGCCATTTTGCTTCCTACTAAAGGTGCTGCACAAATTTCTCCTTTGGTCATCAAAGCTTCAGCAGGTACACTTTTTAAGATGCCCATTATTAAAACAAACAATCTTCAAAAGACATTATGCACGTTTAAAAATGAAGGGGCAACCCTTTATACCCTTTCATCTTATGCAAGTAAAAACTATAAAGATGAGAGATATAGCCATAAAAGTATTTTTATACTCGGCAATGAAACTGATGGGGTAAGTCACACAATAGAAGCATTATCCAATCAAAGCATAACCATACCGATGCAACGAGGTGTAGAGTCATTAAATGTAGCTGTAACGGCTTCACTTTTGGCATTTTTGTAATTTTTTGTTATAATTGAATGCTTATAAAAAAATATAACCAATGAAAGGGATAAAAATGTCAACACAAGCTAAAACCAAAACAACAAAAAAAACAAAAACTAAAACAACAGAAAAAACAGAAAAAAATGAGGATTTATTTGCACGAATGGGTATACATGTAGATGATGGGAAATTCATTATTGATACCAATCAAACAAAAGAATTTCTCGATACGCTCAAAGGCACAGTTGAGAATGCTGCAAAAAATGTGCAAGAGGAATTTGTTAAAAATAAAGCAACTTCAAAAGATACAGATAAAGTAAAAAGTACATGCATCAAAGTAGATAAAAAAGAAGTTGAAACAAATCTTGAAAAAACACAAGGTTTCATAGA
>QNZW01000027.1 GCA_003978375.1 Sulfurovum sp. | reverse complement strand
ATCATTGTCTTAATCCATACTTGCTCATCTACACTCAATTTTTTACCATGCAATGATACAAGCTTTATTTTGTCATCTTTATTTAAAGACTCATAAAGATAGATATAAGGCAATGTTGTTTTTCCCTCTTCAAAGTCATGTAAAGCAGGTTTACCCAAGGTAGCTTCATCCTTTGTGATATCTAAGATATCATCTATCATTTGAAATGCCATACCAAGGTTGCGTCCATATCTCATATAGGCTACTTTGTCTTTGCCCACAAGTGTTGCCGCAGCTCCTGCACTTGCTTCCATTAATGAAGCTGTTTTTTGGTACATCATCTCAAGATAAAGTGCTTTATTGACATTAAATGCTTTAGAGAGTGAAACATCTTTGAGTTCCCCAAGACTTAATTGCACTACTGCATATGAAATAATTTTGGCTATATCTGTTGAAATGGCATTCAACTCTAAAAAAGCTTTGGAATACAAAATATCTCCCAACATAATAGCTGTTTTGTTTCCATAGAGTGCATTTAAAGAGGGTTTAGAACGACGAATATACGCATCATCTATCACATCATCATGCAACAAAGATGCCGCATGAATCATCTCTACAATAGCTGCTGTTTTAATCACAGATAAATTTGAACCAGCTATTTTTAAAATAAGTTTTGCACGTAATCGTTTTCCTTGAGGTAATTTTTCATAAAGTGTATGTACCTCTTTGTCATCTAATTCAACAATATATTGTTCTATCTTTCTCTCAACTGCATTTAACACTATCTACTACGCCCTTCTTCTATTCACATTTTGTTACAATATTTGCCACAAGATCAATAAATACTGTAGCTGTTCTCCCATCAATGTCTTCATCTATTACGGTTGCTTTTATCTCTCGTTCAAGTGCATCATCTAATCCTCTCTCTTCAAGCATTCGCTCAGCAACTGCAAGTCGTCGAAAAACCAATTCTAGTTCATTTTCAACCACATTTTGATTGGCACTCTTTGCTATTTCAAAATAACTTGATTGTGGTGTTCTCCCCCAAAAATCATCTTTATAATCACCATAATCATCATCTTCATCTTTATATTCACTCATCTTTTTACCTCTATTTTCTTTTTATGTCATTAAATAATTATAACTAATTATTCTAATTATTCTCCGTATTGTTCTACAAAAGACTCATAATCACCTTCAAAGTCAATAATTGTACCATCCTCATTGATTTTAAGGATACGGTTTGCAAAAGCATCAATTAACTCTCTATCATGAGAAACACAAATCACACCACCTTGGTAATTGTGCAGTGCTTCACCAAGTGCTACGATTGCTTCAAGATCTAAGTGATTGTTTGGTTCATCTAATACTAAAAAATTTGAACTATCCATCATCATTTTAGAGAGCATCACACGGTGTTTTTCTCCTCCTGAACAAGCATCAATCTTTTTTTTCTGTTCTTCACCAGAAAAAAGCATACGTCCCAATGTTTTACGTATGTCATCAATATGCCATTTTGCATCAAATCCTTGTATCCACTGAGGTAGCTCTTCATCGCCTACCACTAAATCGGTTGTATTTTGAGGAAAATAACTAAAAGCGATCGTTTGTCCCCATTTAAAATGACCCGTGTCTGCATCTATCTCTTCCATCAAAATCTGAAGTAAGGTTGTTTTACCTACACCATTTGCTCCTATGAGCGCTATTTTATCACCCTTATTGACTTTAAAATTAAGATTTTCAAATACTTTTTGTCCCTCATATGACTTTGAAATTTTTTCAACTTCAAGGACTTCATTTCCTATATCTCGATGTGGTTTGAACATAATAGAAGGATCACGTCTACTAGAAAGTTTTATCTCTTGCACATCAAGTTTATCTAATTGTTTTTGTCTTGAGGTTGCTTGTTTGGCTTTAGAGGCATTGGCTGAAAATCGTGTAATAAATTTTTCTAACTCCTCTTTCTCTTTGAGTGCCTTACTTCTATCTGCTTGTGCTTGTTTGGCAATAAGATTTGCAGCAATATACCACTCATCATAATTGCCTGTAAATTCTCGAATATTTTGAAAATCCAAATCAAGAATATGTGTTACTACACCATTGAGAAAATGTCTATCATGCGAAATGACCATCAATGTACCCTCATGATGCTTAAGCTCATTTTCTAGCCATGAAATCGTTTCCATATCGAGGTTATTGGTAGGTTCATCAAGTAACAAAACATCTGGTTTTAAAAACAATACCTGAGCAAGTAAAATTTTAAATT
Organism: Sulfurovum sp.; assembly: GCA_003978375.1. Lineage (GTDB taxonomy): Bacteria > Campylobacterota > Campylobacteria > Campylobacterales > Sulfurovaceae > Sulfurovum. The sequence goes on along the minus strand of QNZW01000027.1, from coordinate 2,828 downwards.
TATCTCCTCCTGTAAGTGAAGACATCAACTCTTCATGTTGTTCTGTAGGAAATCCCAACGATTGCAAAAGTTTTTCTATTTTGACATCAGACTCATATGTTGGATCTTCGTCTGCACATATCATTTCTAGTTCACCTAAACGGTTATTGACTGCATCATTCTCAAAGTCGCCTTCCATATAGAGTTTTTCTTTCTCTTTTTGTGCATCAAAAAGTTTTTTGTTTCCATAGAGTACAGCATCTTTTAGTGTAAACTCTTCAAATGCATATTGATTTTGACTTAACATTCCGAGTTTAAGCCCTGGTTGGAGTTGCACTTCTCCATCACTCTGTTCCAATTCCCCTGCTAAAATTTTCATAAAGGTAGATTTTCCTGCACCATTAGCACCTATAAGTCCATATCTTTTCCCCCCGTCTAGCGTTATAGTGATTTTATCAAAAAGTACTCTTTTGCCATATCTTTGTGTTAAGTTTACTGTACTAAGCACATCTTATCCTTCTTGTTTGTAATAGAGAGGATTTTAACATAATGTGCTGAAAGTGAGAAAAAATAACTAAGTTTCATATATTTTCAAGGTATAAGTATAATTAATACCTGTTTTTAATTATACTTAGTATAGAGTACCGATGAACATGAACTACGTATTAAAATCATTCACTGCCTTTAATACATAGTTTACGTTTATATATTAAATCAATAAAGATACCATAGTTATGTCCATAAAAAAATACCATTTTTCTTCACCTTCTTCTTGTAATACAAAATATCTCAAACAATTAGAAGCTTTTCTAAATTCTCCTGAAGATATTGATGTTACAACAAAATACAATAGTCAAAAAAAGATGCTTCAGTGTGGGGAGCTATTATTAAAACATTTAAATACAAATAATATAAACGGAGTTTTTTGTGCCATTGACGTAAAAGATGTGCAACGCTCTTCTATTTATGGAGGTGCAGACCAAAGTTTAAATATATGGAAGGAAATTTTAGATGCAGTTTCTACTTGCTTACCTAACAATGCTTACCTTGCTAGAGTTCATATAGGATTTGCCATACATCTTTGGGGAAAAAATATTGAAAAGGAAATGCCTGATATTTTAAACGCAATACAAGAGAGATTAGAAAAGTTTGATATTTTACAATCTGACACAAATAAACAATTTTATCTTTCATTTTCTACCAATATAGGATATGTTGTCTATCCTCAAGATACAGGCAAATTAGAGACATACAAACCACTAACCCTTTATGCTGCCATTTCAACCAGTGACTATATCTATCGTGACACACCCTCTACCATAAGACGTTTTACACAATCATTTTATAATAATTTACAAGATAAAGTAAATTCAGAACATACTATTTTCAAAATATTAGAAGATGAATCCTTTGAACTAACCTATCAGCCTCAAATAAATCTACAAACACATAAAATCATAGGCGCGGAGTGTCTCTCTAAATTTCCTGGAACATCTATAAATAAAAATCGAACCCAAGAATATATAGATATTCTAGAAAACAGTAAATATATTATTAAGTTTACTGAAATCTCTTTTCGTAAACTTATAGACTTTTTAAAAAAATATGCATCATTGTTTCCAAAAGATTTTCATATTGCTTTCAATCTCTCTCGTGCTATCTTTAGATGGACACATTTTGATTTAATTGAGATGGTTAAAAGAGAGCTAAAAGGCTATGAACACCTTATTGCTCATATTCAAATTGAAATTACAGAAAGTGCCTATCTTTCTAGACAATTACACCATAAGACATTTAACAAAACTATCAATGAATTACACTCTTTAGGATTTAGTATTGCTATTGATGATTTTGGTAGTGGATATGGTTCACTTATTATGATTGCGAACTCTTTACCAAATATCATTAAACTTGATATGAACATGACAAAAAGTATCTGTGATACGACAAACAATAACCTTTTTATCATAAGTCTTCTTTATGCTGCCAAATATGCCAATTTTGATATAATTGCAGAAGGTGTAGAGACACAAACAGAAGAAGATATACTCGTCTCTTTAGGCTTACATTTGGTACAAGGCTATAAATATTCTAAAAATTTAGATGAAAAAGATTTTATATACTATTTACAAAAACACATTTAATACCAGATTTATTAGTATCATTATGCTTTATTGATTAAGAAGTGCTACTATCTTTTCAATAGGACGTCCTATGGCGGCCTTACCATCTTTTATAACAATAGGTCTTTCAATCAATTTTGGATGATTGACCATTGCTTCTATCAATTTTTCTTCAGAGCTTTCTTCTTGAAGATTGAGTGTTTTATAGATATCTTCTTTGGTACGCATAAGCTCTCTAGCAGACATATTTAACATCTTTAAGATATTACTTATCTCTTCTTTATTAGGTGGTGTTTCTAGATATTTTACAATAGTCATTCCTATGCCCTTTTCTTCCAAAAGTGCTACTGTATTTCTTGATTTACTACATCTTGGATTGTGCCAAACTATCACATTGTTCATATTTTTTCTCCTTATATATGTGTCGCTGCTTGCAAAAAATCTTCGGCGATACTTTCTGGGTCTTCTAAACCAATAGAGACTCTAATAAGTCCTTCATCTACCCCCAAAAATTGACGTGCTTTTTCATCAAAATCACTATAAATTGTAGAAGTCATATGCAAAGCCAATGTTCTATTATCACCAATATTGGCTGTTTGTATTACCATTTTCAGATGATTTAGTAATGCAAATGCTTTCTTTTTTGTGCCACAATTTAACGTAAGTAAAGGACCACAACCATCTGAAAAATCTGATTGGTATCGTGCATAATCAGGGCTAGAAGGT
>QNZW01000065.1 GCA_003978375.1 Sulfurovum sp. | reverse complement strand
AGACATCGCTGCACGTGGGCTGGACATACCGAATCTTGCTGTGGTGATAAACTATGATATTCCTCACGTCACAGGTGATTATATACATCGCATAGGGCGTACAGGTCGGGCAGGGAGCAAAGGATTGGCTATTACGTTGCTATCGCCTACAGAGATGGTTGCTCTTAGAGATGTAGAAAAGCTTATGGGCAAGACCATACCACAAGAGAGGCTAGAAGGGTATGCACCTTTAACGATACAAAAACAAAAAGGTGCACGTAAAAACAAAAATGAGAGAAAGAAAACCGATGGTGCTTTTGGTAAAAAAAAGAAAAAATCTACTGCATTTTCAAACACCAAAAAACGCAAAACTACCAAACGAGATGCATACAAAACCTATGATGCAAGTAAACCCAAACCCACAAAGAACAAAAAACGTAGTAAAAAATAGTCTTTATGTCCAGCTATACATAACCTAATTTTATCATGGTATAACATAAAATTATGGATTAACTGCTACCTTGTAGGTAGGATCATCCTCTTCAAATGTACAAAAAGGCCCTGCGGAGTGTAGGGTTTTTTTGCAATCTTTAGAGAGATGTCTAAGAGAAAGTTTTTTACCTGCTTTTTTATATTTTTCTGTGAGTGCATCGATGGCTTCTGAACCAGAACTGTCCATAACACGAGCGTTTTTAAAGTCTATTATCACTTCATTTGGGTCATTTACTATATCAAACTGTTCATTAAAAGAGGTGACAGAAGCAAAAAACAAAGGTCCATCTAGTTCATATATTTTTTTACCATTGTCATCTTGGGTGATACGTGCATGAATTTTTGCATGTTCCCAGGCAAAAACAAGTGCTGAAATAATAATCCCTGCAATGACAGCTACAGCTAAATCTTCGAATACAGTAATAATGGTCACGACGATGAGCACAAAAGCATCTGCTTTTGGCATATGCTTGATACGTTTGAGTGAAGAAAATTCAAATGTTCCGATACTTACCATAAACATAATACCCACAAGTACAGCCACAGGAATAGAAGCAATCACATCTGAGAAGTTTACGACCAGCACAATAAGCAGCAAAGCTGCGGTAATAGAAGAGAGTCGTCCAAGACCCCCAGAGGTAAAGTTAATCACAGATTGTCCTATCATGGCACACCCAGCCATACCACCGAAGAATCCAGAAGTTACATTACCCATTCCTAGTGCTATACACTCTTGGTTACCGTTTCCTCTGGCCCCTCCCATTTCGTCAAGTACAGAGAGCGTAAGTAGAGATTCTATCAATCCTACAAGTGCCACAATAAATGCAATAGGCAAGATTATAAGCATAGAGGTCCAAGAAAAAAGTGTACTATCTGGCATCACAAATGTAGGCATAGATACCTGCGAAAGATCAGCCAAATCACCTACAGTTTTGGTATCTATATGACCAAAATAAACAACCAGTGTGATAAGCACTATAGCAACAAGCCCAGCAGGAACTGCCTTGCTCACTTTGGGTAAAAAGTACATGAGTGCCATAGTAAGGATTATAATAATATACATTATGTAGTTCTCGGTGAAACTTGCCTTGATTACCTCTAGCCATGAGCTATATTGCTCCACATGCTCAGGAGCCAAAAATGCAAGTTGTGCCATAGCAATAACAATAGCCAAACCATTGACAAAACCAAAAAGTGCCGGTTGTGGTACAAGACGGATAAATTTACCTAACTTCATGGCACCTATAGCCATTTGTATCAGCCCTGCAATGATAGATGTAAGTAGAATATAATGCAAAACCATCATGCTTAATGCTTCGGTATCTAGTGCTGGATAGAGTTTTTTTACAGATAGTCCCAATCCCACAAAAACCACAGCCACAGAACCTGTAGCGCCAGATATCATACCAGGTTTTCCACCCAAAATACCAGTCATTAGCCCAATAATAAATGCCCCATAAAGCCCAACCACAGGAGAAACCCCTGCGATAAAAGAAAAGGCTATGGCCTCTGGTACTAGTGCTACAGCCACCAAAGCGCCAGAGAGAATATCATTTTTGATATTTTGTTTTGAATAATTTTGAATGTTAAACAAGGTAATTCCTTCTATAGTATATGCGTGGAATTCTACCATAATATTTGATAATGTTATGCCAATTTTGGCTTAAAAAAATACATCCATAAATCCACCACCCATTTCAGCTGCCATATCTTTGGCGACATCTCCCATAGGCATACTTTCCATAAGTTTACGGTTCTGTTTGCCCATGTAGGTATCTAGCTGTTTGTCCATCTGATATTTGATGAGTTTTTGCATATTCAAATCAACCGTAGGTTTGTTTAAAGAGCCAGAAATTTTTCCAGAAAAGGCTTGTTGTTGCATATTAAAATCAAAAAAGGCATGAATGGTATTTTGTTTTGTATTGATTTGTGTATTGAGTAGATAAAAATGACTTTTATTATTGGCAAGTTTGAGATTTGCAAAGATATTATTTTTTTGATAATTTCCTTCCAATGTACTTTTTGTAAAGGTCTCCCTTAAAAGATTTATAGAAGATTTTTGAAAAATATTTTCTACCAAATCACTGGGTAAAAATTTTGCATGATTCAGATGGGTTTTGACCAATAAAAGATCTTTATTAAAGTTGTAGTTTATGTTGCCATTGACACGTGCTTTCAAAATAGACGGATAAGAAAAAAGTCCCATAATACGCGAAAATGAAACAGATTCTAAGTCCAAATAGAGCATATCTTTTTTATATAAAAAATCTATATTCCCTCCAAAAGTTTTAGAAAGTCCTCGAATGGCCAAATCTTTATGGTACGTAAGTTTGCCCATCGCATAAAAGGGACCATGAAAGTTTTTGCCTACTATGGGTTTTAGGCTTTCTAGATTTTTCACATCTATTGTATACATTGCACGTGTTTGTTTTGTGCGTAAGTTGTGTTCACCTTTACTGATGTGTATATGCGTACCTGCCAAGTTGATTTGACTTGAAAATGTTTGTTTTGTGCCTTTAAACACAACATTTGACTTGAGATCCAACGGAAGAGATTTGTATTTGGCATGATGAAGATCATAAGAGAGTTTACCCCTCATTTGCTCTTTCGTCAAAGAATCGAAGTTTGCATGAATCGTCGCTTTACCCACAGGAAAAATAGGATAACCAAGTAAAGTAGAAAGCTTTAACGAATGAATCTGTTTCATAGTGAGTGTAAGATTCTTGAGCTCACTGCCTACTTTTAGGGTATGGAAACTCACATTTCCATCAAGCACTCTACCTTGACCACCAATATCAAGATGTTCAAAAGCACCACTAAGATGTCCTTTTAGGTTGAGGGTGTCCTCTATAGTACAAAGATGACTAGGTACTCTGTTTGCCTGAAGTGTATAGTCTAGATTCAACAATTTTTGGCTCACCAAACCATCAAGCTTTAAATGATAATATTTTTCTACCAAACCATCAAACTTCACATACACATCTTTGGTAAACTTCTCATTAAGTCTTTGCAGGTATAACTTGCCATTTAGGGTATGCTTAGGTATTCTTAAATCTATCGATGTATCTATTGAATTTTTACGGGAATCTATTTTTGTATTTTTTAATATGATATGGGTTTTTTTGTTTGCTATTGTAATTTTAGATGCAAATATATGATTTTTATAGGTGGCATCAAAGCTACTGTTTTCAAATTTTTCATGGACAATATCAACATTAAATTTCTTTTTGAGTGTTGTTGCAAAAGAAGAAGGTTTGAATTGTATATCTTTGAGTATGGCATTTGTACGCATATTTTTTTTGTCTACATCATACTGAAGATGCCCAGTAATATTTGCATAAAATGCAGAAGCAGTAGAAAGCCTTTGCATAACATTTTTCAAAGAAATATCTTTATAATCCAATGTCAAAACTTTTTTGTTATACACAAAATCAATAAGACCACCTAAACTCTTAGAAAGCCCTTTTATTTTTAGATTTTTATGGGTATATTCCATTTCACCAAATGCATTAAAACTGCCTAAATAGTTTTGTTTGAGTAAGCTTTTGAGTGTGGTCAAATCTTTGATATCAAGGGTATAAAAAGCATGGGCATATTTTTGTTTTTGTTGGTATGTACCCTTTGTAATATGCAAAGAGGCATCTGGTGCGATCACATCTATAAGAAATGTATATTTCTCATCTTTTACATCTACTTTTATATGCAAATCAGCAAGAAAACCTGAAAAGTTATTTTCCTTCACATCATAAAGTATACTTCCTTTTTTATGGTGTTTATTAAAGTAGTCAAAGTCAAGCTGTGCTGTTGCTTTGCCCTTGAAAATAGCTTTTTGACCAAAAAGCTTAAAGAGTTTTGATGCATTAACCTCTTCTAATGTAAGATGTACGTCTTTGTATGTTTTTTTCTGTTTTCTTAACTGATAATGGGTATAACCATCTAACAATTTACCTTTGCCTGTAATGTTTATATCTTTGCTGTGTCCTGTGATCTTACCATATAAATTTACACTGTCATAAAGGCTACAAACACGGCTTTGTATACAATCGCTTGTAATTGTATAATTGATGTCCAAGTGAGATTTTTTTGCCAATCCATTTAAAGAAACGGTATAATTATTCTCAACCAATGCTTCTGCTTTTATATACGGGTAACTATACAAATCTATAGATTTTATTTCTATTTTGGTATGCGATTTTTTACTTGCAAGGTAGGAGAGAATACTATAGGTGTTTTGTTGCCCTGCAGACGTATATAAAAAGTAAAAACATAGTAAGAGTATCAACACAATACTATAAGAAATATATCTCAAAATAGGTGGCATGAATAAAAATACCTTATACTTTTTTATTAATCATACCATAATCATCTAGTGTAAATTACTTTGTAGATATAATATTTTAGAAAAAATGAGGATGATAGATGCAAGATGTAGTGCAATGGCTCAAAGAAAATGGAAAATAATAGACGAACCTTTGGATGTGGAATTGGAAATTCCTCATGTGGCATATATAGAAGTAAAAACAGATGATTCTGTACCTATACTTTTTACCAACCCTATCAACAAATCCAAGGGTATAGAGTACGATATGCCTGTACTCATGAATATCTTTGCTAACAAAGCTTTGACTGAAAAAATATTTGGTAAACATCCAGATGATGTAGCAGAGGGGATAGAAGAACTGTTAAAACTCAAACCTCCAAAAGGACTCAAAGCCAAACTGACAATGCTTCCTAAGCTTTTTTCTCTTAAAAATGTATTTCCTAAGCGTCTTAAGTTTAAAGGTGAGTGTCAAGAAATCATTATCCCCAAAGAGGAGGTGGATTTAGATACATTGCCTATACTCAAAACATGGGAAGAAGATGGAGGAGCATTTATCACTATGGGGCAAGTATATACCCAAAGCCTAGATGGCAAGATGCAAAATCTAGGCATGTATAGACTACAGCAGTACGATAAAAACCATCTAGGGATGCACTGGCAAATTCACAAAGATGCCTCTCACTTCTTCGACCAATACCAACGAGCTGGTAAAAAAATGCCAGTGACTATAGCCATAGGTGGTGACCCACTCTACATTTGGTGTGGTCAGGCACCTATGCCTCATGGGATGTTTGAGATGTTGCTCTATGGGTTTGTACGTAACAAAAATGCCCAACTAGTGAAGTCCATCAGCAATGATATCTATATTCCTCGAGATGTAGACATCGTCATAGAAGGATTTGTAGACCCAACACTCACAGAGATAGAAGGCCCTTTTGGTGACCATACAGGCTACTACACACTCAAAGAGGCATTTCCTGTCATGGAAGTAGAAACCATCACCATGAAAACAAACCCTGTCTTTGCCGCGACTGTAGTAGGTAAACCTCCTTTAGAAGACAAATATATGGGCTGGGCAACAGAGCGTGTATTTTTGCCTATGCTCAAACCCATGACACCAGACCTCATAGACTACAATATGCCTGAGAATGGCGTATTTCATAACCTTATTTTGGCAAAGATGAAAACACTTTACAAAGGTCATGCGATGCAGTTTATGCATGCCTTTTGGGGGGTGGGGCAGATGAGTTTTGTCAAACATGCTCTTTTTGTGGGTGAAGATGCTCCCAAACTTGAAGAGAGCCATGCATTGGCTACACATATACTTAACCGTTTGAGTCCTAAACGTATATTTATCACCAAAGGAATTGTTGATCAACTAGATCACGCTTCACCAGAACAATTTGTGGGTGGAAAATTAGGTGTCGATGCCACAGGTGACGAAATAAAAGAAGATAATATTAAACTCCTTTTAGATGAGGCCTTGTTGGCAAAAATACAAAAGATACAGCCTAGAGTCAAAGCACTGAAACAGTACATGACAGAGACGAAAAACCCTCTGTGTGTCATCGCTGTAGAAAAAAAGAAATCACAACAAAAACTCATTAAAAAACTAGAAGAGTTATCGGCACATATCAAAGTGCTTATTGTGGTAGATGTAGCCAACAATGACATCAACAACCCATATATGCTCATATGGAGAGTAACCAACAATATGGATGCAAACAGAGATGTCACACTCTCTCCCTTCATAGCCATAGATGCCACCAACAAAAGTAAAGTAGACGGCTTCAAAAGAGAATGGCCAGGAGATACTTTTTGTACAAAATCAGTCTTAGATAATTTACAAAAAAAAGGACTAATAGACATTGATGAGAAGTTTATTAAGAAGTTTGGGTTGTTGCCGTTTTAACCATGTCAAACAATTTATGCTATAATATCTGACATAACAGTCAAAGGAGTTTGTATGCCTATTTCATACGGTGCAAGAGATATCTCTAGGAATCCATCATTGTTACGTATAGGTGCAGAAGATGAGTTTATCATTGAAGATAAGAAATCACATAAAAAGCTAGGTGTCTATATAGGGATGAGCCTTGCTGAAGAGTTTTTTGCTTATAAGAAGAAAAAAAAGCTCCTAGATGCGGCAAACAAGATAAAACAAAGTGCAAAGTCTGAATATGACAGTATGGAAGGCACACTCAACGATGGACTATAAAAGAGGGGACATCGTTCTAGTCAATTTTAACCCACAAAAGAAAAAAGAAGAAATCTCAAAAGTAAGACCCGCAGTCATCCTCTCTGACACAGAACTCAATGAAGTACTAGACTTAATCTGCGTGGTTGCCCTCACCACCAACCTCATAAAAGACGCAGAACCATTACGCGTACGCATCAGCAAAAGAAATAAACTAAAGCAAGAAAGCGATGCCATGATAGAACAACTCAGATCAGTTTCAAAAGAACGTATACAAGCAATAGTAGGTAGTGTAAGTGAGGAAGAGATGAAGAAAATTGAGTATGGGATAGGAGTGATGTTAAACTTGTAGGGTGCGTTTGCCAACGTACCAATAAGGAAATTTGCATACTATCACAGGTTCGCCGAAAGGCTTAATGATAAGAGTTAGATAGAAAAGGTGAATTAAAAACCCACCTTACAGGAGGAAGAATGAATTTTTATGGATTATGGATTTCAAATACAAGTGAAGAAAAAATACAAGAGTGTATACAAAATG
>QNZW01000207.1 GCA_003978375.1 Sulfurovum sp. | reverse complement strand
ATTGTGAGTGAAAAAGTAGATGTCTTTAAAGATGAGGCAACAAATTCTATTATATTGGTAGGAAAGTCTGCAAATAATCAGCGTATGAAAGGCTACATTAAGCAGCTAGACAGAAAAGGAGAAGACCAAACGCAAAAAATGTAAGTGATTCGCCTTAAAAACTCTAATGTTGAGGAGATGGAAAAAATACTTTCTAAATTGGTAGCACAGTTGAATTCTGTAGCAATTAGACGACCTAAAAAAGGAGGCAAGCCACCATCAAAAGCAATGGTGGTTTCTGACCTTGAAAGGAACTCTTTGATTATTCTCGCTACAGGAGAGCAGATTAAAAATATTCGCGAAACGGTTGAAAAAATAGATGTGCCTCAAGCGCAAGTTTATGTCAAAGCACGTATTATAGAAATCAATAAAAATCTTGCAAAACAATTGGGTATACGTTATGGGTTTGAAGGAGGAAAAATTACTTCAAGAGGACTTTATTCAGCAGCAGCCAATTTGGGCGCATCTTCTTTGATGATTTCTCAAAACCTTATGGGCTTTTTGACAACAGATCAGTATCATAGTGGAGGAATAGGCTCAGAAGGGTATACTACAAGCAATAGAGCATTTGAATTTGATGAAGGGATTAAAAATGTCTTTGCTTTAGGTGCAAAGTTGGATTTACTCAAACAAAACGGTGCAGCCACTGTCTTATCTGAACCTTCTGTTTTGTGTACCAATAATAAAGAAGCTACCATTGAAGTGGGACAAACACAGTCAATCATAACCCAAGCACAGCAGTCTACACAAGGACAAGGAAATATTGTCAATAATTATGCAAGAGAGGATATTGGTATTACGCTTAAAGTTAAGCCAAGACTCTCAAGCAACAATAAAGTTACCCTAGAAGTAGAGGCAGAGATTGAAGATATTGTACCAGGATCAAATGCTTCTTCAGATAGACCAACGACCACAAAACGTAAAGTCACGACCAGTGCCATTGTCAACAATGGAGAAACGATTATCTTAGGAGGGCTTATCAAAAGTTCTGGAGGTAAAAATTCAACAAAAGTACCTATATTAGGAGAGATACCACTGTTGGGCAATTTATTTAAATCAGATGCCAACTCAGAACAACAAATCAATGTGGTGATTTATCTTACACCATATATTGTAAAAAAGAGTGGAGATTTACAACGTTTGCGTAGTGCCTTAAGTGAACTTGAAGATATACAAATAAGATACAACTCTTTTGTAAGAAGAGGACTTGCACAAAAAGCAGGGATAGATGAAGATGATGGTGAAATAAATACGGATGATCCAAGTAACAGAATACCACATAGACGTCTGCGTATTTCCAACAATAGTGATGACCTTGAATTGATAGATGCACAAATACCAGGTGAACCTAGTATGGCTAAGATTGATACTATCAGAAGGAGATAAGGATGCATTTTCCTCGTCTTCAAGATGTTAACCTTGAACCCTTATGGGAAGAAGAGTTAAATCATAAATTAGCCATCAAACACTCATTATTGTTTTCTGAGATTAATGGTGTAAAGACATGTATAGTTGAAGAAGAAACACTGGGTGAAGCACTTAATTATTTTTCAAAAATAGATTTGCATTATCCTGTAAGTATTGTAGATGAAGAGAGTTTTCAAAGGCTTAAAAATAAATTTTTAGAGATTCAAACTGGATCAGACTTTGAAGATATGGGAACCACTTCTGATGAATTGATTGAAGTAGAATCAGACCTCTTGGAGTTTATTCGGAATTCACAAGATTTACTCTCTTCTGAAGACTCTGCACCTATTATTAAACTGGTAAACTCCCTCTTTTTTCAAGCCTTACAAAAAGGCGCGAGTGATATTCACATCGAAAGCAATGAACGAAAAGGTGAAGTACGCTTTCGTATAGATGGGGCACTTAAAAAGCATTTGGATTTGGATAAAAGTATTACTAGTTTAGTGATTAACCGTATTAAAGTCATCTCAAATCTTGATATTTCAGAAAAAAGAGTACCACAAGATGGGCGTACGCAGTTAAGTATCTCTGGTAAAAATATTGATGTAAGGGTATCAATTTTACCTACTTATCACGGCGAGAGAGTGGTGATGAGGATTCTTGCACAAAGTGAGCATATTCCTACGCTTGAGTCTTTAGGATTTAAGCCAGATATCACTGAAGCACTGTACAAACTTTTGCAACATGCACATGGAATGATACTCGTAACTGGTCCAACAGGGTCAGGTAAGTCAACTACACTTCATGCTTGTTTGCAACATGTCTCAACACCTGATAAAAATATTATTACCGTGGAAGATCCAGTAGAATACAATGCAGATAATATTTCTCAAATACAAGTCAATACAAAAGTAGGACTTACTTTTTCTGCCGGATTGCGTTCTATTCTTAGACAAGATCCAGATATTATTATGATTGGGGAGATGAGGGATCAAGAGACTGCAGAAATAGGGCTTCGTTCTGCACTCACAGGACACCTGTTGCTCTCTACCTTGCATACCAATGATGCTACCTCTGCTTTGAGTCGTTTGATGGACATGGGTATAGAAAATTTTCTTATCTCTTCTACCCTTTTGGGTGTATTGGCACAAAGATTGGCACGAAAACTCTGTGTGGAGTGTAAAAGAGCTGATTATCTTTCTCCAGCACTTGCCACAGAAGCCAAAGTACCAAAAGACAAACTCTTTTTTCATCCTGTGGGCTGTAAACATTGTGACTTTACAGGGTATAAAGGAAGACAAGCGATTGGTGAGCTTTTTATTATTGATGATGATGTCAAAGAGATGATGAAAAGTGGATCCAATGATTTTCAGGTCAGAGAAGCGATGAAAAAAAGAGGAATGGATACTATATCTGATAAATTAAGAGAGTTAATGATGGAGGGGACAACCTCTTATGAAGAGGCAGTGCGTGTTGGACTTATGGATGGCTAAATAGATGGGGAATCGTAAGGCATTTACCCTCATAGAGGTACTTATCTCTATTGCTTTACTTGGATTGATTCTTGTGCCACTTTTCTCAGTGGTAGAGATGATGAAACGTTCGAATGAACATCTTTTAAAATCAGTAGAAAGATCAAAACAAGTAACCAAAGCTACCAAAGTACTCTATATGGATATTTTAAGCTCAAATGGAAAACTAAAGATTAAAAAAGATGAATTTACACGTTTATGTATTGATGAGACGACCAACTCTTTATATCATTTACCTACGGCAAAAGTATGTTGGGTTGTACTCAAAGAAAAAAATACCTTGGTACGTGTAGAGGGCAATGCCTATCATATGCCTCTCAAATCTGAAGAGCATGTAGAGGTCGATTCTGTAATACAAGGACTTGAACTTTTTGATGTGTATCATGATAAAGATAAAGTATTGGTACTTATACAAGAAAAAGGGAAAGAACCTATCAGTTTTTTATTGCAAGGCATTACCAACCCAGTCTTAAAAGTATTAGCAGATGGTACACAAATTATGAGAGATGGAAGAAAAATATTGCCTAATGGTACACAAGTTTTTAAAGATGGCTCGAAAATATTACCAGATGGCACACTTATTCCTGCACCAAAAAAACATAGAGGACCAAAAAGTGGCTCGGGTAATCAAAAAGGAAAAAGCAATCAAAAGGGTAAAAATACCAAGGGAAGAACTAGGACGGGCTCCAATAGTGGGAATACTGTTCCTCAAAAAGAGCGGTAACGAGTTTTTAAAGGTAAAAAGGAATAGCTATGCAAGAAATTTATGAAAAGTTAGGACTGTTTTATGTAGGAAAAGATGTAGATAGAAAAACGATGCAAACTACCGAGGTATTAACCCTTTTAAAAAATAAAAACTTTACTACGCATGCAGCAATTATTGGGATGACAGGTTCAGGGAAAACAGGATTGGGTGTAGGGCTTATAGAAGAGGCAGGATTAGACAATATTCCTTCTATCGTGATAGATCCCAAAGGAGATATGGGAGACCTTTGTTTGGTAGATGCTACATTTTCTCCAAAGTCTTTTGAACCATGGGTCAAAGATGAGGCAGAAGCCAAAGGTGAAGCACTTATAACATACGCAACAAAAACAGCCAAAATGTGGAAAGAGGGTATTGAGAGTTGGCAACAAACACCAGAGCGAGTTGCCAAATACCAAGCGATTAAAAAAACCATATATACCCCAGGTAGTGCAGCGGGTGTCGCAATTAATGTGATGTCCTCACTTGATGCACCACCAGTAGAGATTATGCAAGAGAGTGATCTTTTTAGTGCTTATTTAAAAAGCACAACACTCTCTTTGCTCTCTCTTATAGGCATAAATGCTGATCCATTAGAATCAAAAGAGTATATTTTACTTGCACAAATCATCACAAAAGCATGGTTAGATGGAGAAAAATTAAATATAGAAAGTCTTATTGGCAAGATCGTGACCCCTCCTTTTAAAAAAATAGGCGTTCTTTCTTTAGAAGATTTTTACCCTAAAGAAGCACGGTTTAAACTTGCTACAAAATTTAATGCTCTATTGGCAAGTCCTTCTTTTTCTCTTTGGTTACAAGGTGATAATTTAGATATTCAAAAATTACTTTATGATGATGAAGGTAAAGCAAAAATAGCTATTTTCTCTATCGCACATTTAAATGATGAGGAGCGTATGTTTTTTGTCACACTGTTGCTCAATAAATATATTGCATGGATGCGTCGTCAAAGTGGTACTTCAGCACTTAAAACACTGCTATATATGGATGAAATTTATGGTTTTTTCCCACCTACTAAAAACCCTCCAAGTAAAGAACCTATGCTACTGCTTCTTAAACAAGCAAGGGCATTTGGGGTGGGTGTTGTGCTCAGTACACAAAACCCAGTAGATTTGGACTATAAAGGATTGTCTAATATTGGTACATGGTTTATAGGAAGATTGCAAACTTCACAAGATATAGAGCGTGTGATAGATGGCATGGAGGGAAAAGTAGGTTCAAGTTTTGAGAAAAATGAGATTAAAAATCTTTTAGCCAATCTTAAAAAAAGAACATTTTTTCTCAAATCAGCACACTTAGATGACATGCGTCTTTTTACAACACGCTGGGTAATGTCTTATCTCAAAGGACCACTAAAGCGTGATGAAATTAGTGCCTTGATGCAGACCCAAAAAGAGGCACAAAATATC
>QNZW01000174.1 GCA_003978375.1 Sulfurovum sp. | reverse complement strand
AGCATGACAAAGAGACTATTCTTTCGGCTGATTATATTATAGATATTGGACCTGGTGCTGGTGATTTTGGTGGGGAAGTTGTATTTGCAGGCGAAGCCAAAAAATTGGCAAAAGCCAAAACACTTACAGCAGATTATATGTATGGCAAAAAGAACATTAGCTATGTTCATAACCATCCTCAAGAAAAATGGATAGAGATCAAAAATGTTACGCTCAATAACATTCAAAAGCTTGATGCTAAAATACCACTACAAAATTTTGTATGTATTACAGGTGTGAGTGGATCTGGAAAATCATCACTCATTTTACAAACATTATTACCTGTAGCAAGAGAACTGCTTAACCGTGCAAAAAAAGTAAACAAAATAGACGGTGTAGAGATAAAAGGTCTTGAAAAGCTAGATAAAGTCATTTATTTAGATCAAAGTCCTATAGGACGTACGCCACGTTCGAACCCAGCTACCTACACAGGCATTATGGATGAAATACGTAAACTTTTTGCACAAACCAAAGAGGCAGAACTTAGAGGCTACAAAATAGGACGTTTTTCATTTAATGTCAAAGGAGGGCGTTGTGAAACCTGTCAAGGAGATGGACAAATAAAAATAGAAATGCATTTTTTACCTGATGTGCTTGTAAGTTGTGATGCGTGTGAGGGATCACGCTATAATGCACAAACTAGGGAAATACTTTATAAAGGCAAATCTATTTCAGATGTACTGGCTATGTCTGTAGGGGAGGCATTGGAATTTTTTAAAGCCATTCCCAATATTGCTATACGTCTTAAAACATTGACAGATGTAGGATTAGACTACATTACCTTAGGACAAAATGCCACAACCCTCTCAGGCGGAGAAGCACAACGTATCAAACTCTCAAAAGAGCTAAGCCGTAAAGATACAGGTAAAACACTGTATATTTTAGATGAACCTACCACAGGGTTACATTTTTCTGATGTCGATAGACTCACAGGTGTGTTGCACCACTTGGTAGAACTGGGCAATTCAGTGGTTGTCATAGAGCATAATCTTGACATGGTAAAAAATGCAGATTATATTATAGATATGGGACCTGAGGGAGGAAACAAAGGTGGACGTATCATTGCCACAGGCAGTCCAGAAAGTATGGCAAAAAATCATAAAAAAACAGGTTCTTATACGGGAGAGTATCTAGAAAAAGAATTAAATGGTATGAGATAAAGTAAAATAAAAATGAATGTAAGAAGAAGATAATTTGTCACAAACACACTGTACAATAAAAGGAATAATCCAACAAATATTAGCCCGAAAAAAAGAGGTTATATGGGGTAATATTGTTGCCATTACTGCTACGCTTTTGGTGGTGCTAACTCCCTTATTTATTCCTATACTTGTGGATGAATTACTGCTAGGCAAAGAGCATAATTTTATTGCATGGATTAGCAAAAATATTTTAACCACAGATACAAAAGGGTATGTTTTTCTCGTTTTAGGTATCATCATTTTTCTTCGTATATTAAGTACCTTTTTATCCATACTTCAAACAAAAATATTTGTTTCAATATCAAAAAATATTACTTATCATATGCGAACATCTTTACTCAATCACCTCAAACGTGTTTCACTTAAAGAATATGAGATGATGCACGTAGGAGCAGTTACCTCTAAGCTTGTTACTGACATAGAAACTATTGATGGATTTATTAGCTCTACTATCTCTAAGTTTATTGTGTCTATATTGCTACTGTTTTTTTCTGCGATTATTTTGCTTAGTATTCATTGGCCATTGGCTATTTTTATTTTAATCACCAACCCTATTGTCGTACTCTTTACCGTAAAACTTTCTAGGAACATAGGAACACTTAAAAAAGAAGAAAATAAAGCTGTAGAAGTATTTCAATCTACACTCACTGAGACTTTGGAGCTATTTTATCAAATACGTGCTGCCAATAAAGAAAATTATTTTTTCAAACAAAGTCAAATGAAAGCAGAAGCGCTAAAAGAATATGCAATTAATTATGATTACAAATCAGAAGCTGCGATGAAATTTTCGTATCTTATCTTTTTGGCAGGATATGAAGTCTTTAGGGCAGTAAGTATTTTGGCTGTGGCTTATTCAGATTTGTCTGTGGGACTCATGCTTGCAATATTTTCTTACCTATGGGTAATGGTAGGTCCCACGCAAGACATTATCAATTTTCAATATGTCTTAGCCACAGCAAAAGCAGCCTGTACGCGTATCAATAGTATCTATCTTATGAAACAAGAACCTCTAAAAGATGAACCAATCAATCCATTCAAAGAGAAAGAATCCATAGACATTGAGGTAAAAAATCTTTACTTCTCTTACAAAAAAGACAAAAGTATATTAGAAAATATTAATATGCATATTAAACAAGGTTCTAAAGTAGCTATTGTTGGGGCTAGTGGTTCAGGTAAAACAACCCTTGCCAATATACTAGTAGGGTTTTATCCTATTGATTCAGGAGAGATTTATTATGGAGGTATCTCCAATCAGTTTTTAAAATTTTCAACAATCAGAGAAAATATTCATCTTATTTTACAACAACCTAAACTATTTAATGATACAATGCGTTTTAACTTAACACTAGGAAATACCTATAGTGATAAGGAGATACGTAACGCCATTCATATAGCACAGCTAGATGATGTGATAAAAAGCTTAGACAATGGGCTTGATACGTTAGTGGGGAAAGATGGTATTAAGCTTAGTGGAGGACAAAGACAAAGAGTTGCTATTGCTAGGATGATTTTATCTGATCCCGAAGTGGTCATTTTTGATGAATCAACTTCAGCTTTAGATATACATACAGAAATAAATCTTTTTGAAGCACTACAGGAATTTTTGTCTTCCAAAACAGTGATTACTATCGCACATAGGCTTAGCACGATTCAAAGTGCAGAGTATATCTATGTGTTAGAAGATGGAAAAATGGTTGACAGTGGTACACCAAAAGTATTGCTTTCAAAAGATGAGAGTTATTTTAGCTCAATGGTATGATAATAGCATAAATGTGTGTGTGCTATTTTTTTAATGTAAGGAAATAATTTGGATATTTTTCAGGCAATTATCATAGGCATAATTGAAGGGTTTACAGAATTTTTGCCTATCTCTTCAACAGGGCATATGATTGTAGCAAGTGAATTTTTAGGATTACCACAAAGTAGCGTAAACAAAGCCTATGAAGTCATTATACAATTTGCAGCTATTCTTGCTGTAATGATTATCTATAAAGACAAATTTACTTTAAAACAAAGCAGTTTATGGCTAAAAATTTTTATTGCATTTCTTCCTTTGGCTATTGTTGGATTTATTTTTAAAGATACCATTAAACTCTATCTTTTTAATGTGCAAACAGTTGCATGGATGTTTATTGTTGGTGGTATTGTTTTTCTAATCGTTGAATATTTTTATCAAGAAGAAAATACACATACATTAGATGTCGATAAGGTAAGCTACAAAGAAGCCTTTTGGATAGGGATTTCACAAATATTTGCACTTATCCCTGGTACAAGTCGTTCAGGTGCTACTATTTTAGGAGGTATGTTCGCTGGTTTAAGCAGAAAAGCCTCTTCAGATTTTTCATTTTTACTTGCCATTCCTGTAATGGGTGCTGTATCAGCCTACGATGTACTTAAACATTATCATGAGTTTGCAAATGCACAGTGGGGACCCTTTGTACTTGGCTTTTTTGTAGCATTTGTGGTTGCATATATCACAGTAAAACTTTTTTTAGCCTATATTCAACGTTTTTCTTTTGTGCCTTTTGGTATCTATAGAATACTCGTAGGTATCCTATTGCTTTGGATGATGCACGCACATCTTATTAGTAATACCATTGCTTAAACATATATGATTGAATTTATAGAATCTCTATTGGGAGATTCTAATAAGTTCAAAAAGAATTGAACATTTATTAGAAGGTATAAAGTATGAAATTTTCGGAGTTTGATTTTCACCGTGATATTGCAAAAGGTGTGAAAATCGCAGGTTTTAAAGAACCTAGTCCTATACAAGAAGAGGCTATACCTATTATTGCCAGTGGTAGTGATTTGGTAGGACAAGCACATACAGGAACAGGAAAGACAGCAGCTTTTGGTTTGCCCATGATGGACAAACTAGCACGAGGTGAAATAGAACGTGCGTTGGTCATTACCCCTACACGAGAACTTGCCACGCAAGTCTCAGATGAGCTATATCATTTGGGACGTTTTGCTGGTATTCGTACACTTACAGTTTATGGTGGAGTAGGGTATGGACGTCAAATTGCACTGATACACAAAGGTGTTCAGATAGTCGTAGCAACACCAGGAAGACTGAAAGATCTTTACCGTAAAGGAAAAATAGATGTGTTCAATCCTGAAATAGTGGTGCTTGATGAAGCAGATGAGATGCTTGACATGGGTTTTTTAGATGAAATCAAAGAAATTTTTGAATATATTCCACAAAATAGACAAACCCTTCTTTTTTCTGCAACCATGCCAGAACCCATTAAAGAGTTAGCCAATAATATTCTTTACCAACCACAATTTCTTTCTGTGGTTGGAGATGAAGAGACAACAAACAATGTAATAGATCAACGTTATTATGTTATCTCTGAAAATCAACGAGATGAAGCTCTAGTGAAACTGCTCGAAACAGAAAAAACCAACAAATGTATTGTTTTTTGTCGTATGAAAAGAGAAGTAGACCGTGTCTCAGAACACCTATGTGCCCTTGGGTTTAATGCCTCTGGACTTCATGGTGATTTGGAGCAAATGGATAGAGAAAGCATCATTAAAGCCTATAGACGGGGACAAACTAAAATCATGGTTGCTACAGATGTGGCAGCACGTGGACTTGATGTCAAAGATGTCAGCCATGTCTTTAATTATCATATTCCTTTTGATCCTCAGTCTTATGTTCATCGTATTGGGCGTACAGGACGTGCAGGAAAAAGCGGTCAAGCCATTACCTTAGTCACCACCGATGAGTTTAAAGAACTTCAACGCATACAAAAAGAGGTAGGGGCAACCATGCGTCTTGCTACCATAAAAGATGAAAAAGACTTAGATGACAATAGCCGCGAATATCTTGCAAATCAAATTAGAGAAATATCTGTGCATCGTGGTGCAACAGATATGTTACACTATATGAAAGATATGGACAAAAAAATACTTTT